>JBMYOR010000337.1:0-4061 GCA_049599535.1 Bacteroidia bacterium
CCCTGAAGGAAATCAAATATTTAATGTGGTTAGTTGGGATATTTCAAAGCAGATGTTTGAAAGTGAGCAGATTAAGTTGCTTTCTTTGGTTGCTCAAAAAACCACCAATACGGTTATTATAACCGACCGAAATGGAGATATAAAATGGGTGAATGATGGATTTTATAGACTTACAGGTTATACCTTAAACGAAGTACAAGGCAAAAATCCTGGAAAATTATTACAAGGAATAAATACTAATCCAGACGATATTGACAAACTAAAAAATGCAATAGAGGCTGAAGAACCCCTTCAGGTAGAAATACTTAACTATAGAAAGGATGGTTTAAGTTATTGGGTTGAAATATTTCTAGATCCAATATTTGACCAATTTGGTAGGCTGCAAGAATTTATTGCTATTCAAAGGGATATTACTGAAAGAAAACGCCGCCAAAAGAATTTACAAGATAGCAACCAATCATTGCGGAGGGCACTTGATGAGCTTAAATATCAGAAGTTTGCTTTGGATGAGCATTCGATAGTAAGCACTACAGATGCTCAAGGAATAATAACCTATGCAAATTCTAAATTCTGTGAAATTAGTAAATATCCATTGTCTGAGATTATTGGCAAAAACCACAGAATTATTAATTCAGGTTATCACGATAGCGCATTTTTTAAAGAGATGTACCGCACCATATACAATGGTAAAACATGGAATGGTGAAATCAAAAATCGAGCTAAAGACGGCTCCTATTATTGGGTAGATACTACCATTGTTCCTTATCGAGACAAAGTGGGTAATAGGGCTAAAGGGTTTATCTCTATTCGTACCGATATTACAGATAAAATGGAAAACCTAAGTCATTTAAAAAATAAAAACAAAAATCTTGAAGAAATTGCTTGGGCACAATCTCATGAATTGAGGGCTCCTTTGGCTAATATTTTGGGGCTTGTAAACTTACTAAAAGACAATACTTTTGACGACAAAAAAACAAAGGAATTAGTGCATCATTTAAGTGTTTCATCTAATGAAATGGATGTAGTTATTGGAAAAATTGTTCGCCTTTGCGAAAAAGTGGATGAGATGTAATTTTCTGACTATTTATTTTTTTTTGTGTATAGCTATTAATGTTTGATTGCAATATTTAAGACCTCTATGTTGCTACTTTTAAGCATCAGTGTCGCGAAATTGCTTATTAACTTTTATAAGCTGTTTTTGAATTATCTAATAGCGGCATCGGTATTACTACCACAAGCACCGCGATGGACTTAAGTTCATCGTTCCTGAACAGAAGCGAGCGATTTCAGTCCCTCGTATGTGTAGTTTTACAGGTTTTTTGGTTAAGTGGCAAGATTACCGATACCCCTTTTTTCTAATAGAGAAATTAGTACCTTAAACACTAATAAGGTGTTTGGTTTAAAACGAAAGGTTTATATTTTTTGAGTAAATATTATACTAAGAGTGCTATATGTCGCCTTCTTGTACCAACTGAGTATACTCTTTGTCGGTAAATATCCTTGACCGTATTATAAATCTAACGCCATAGGGAATCTCAAGTGAAAAACTTGATCCACGGCCTGGGGTGACATCAAGGGTCAAATGGGTGTGTTTCCAATATTCATATTGGTCTTTGCTCATATAAAATGGGCAATTGTCTATATGACCGAGCAAAATATCACTTTCGCCTACTTTAAACTCACCATTTTCAAAACACATAGGGCTTGAACCGTCGCAGCAACCGCCGCTTTGATGAAACATTAAGGGTCCCATTCTTTTTCTAATTTTATCAATGAGTTCAAGCGCTTCTTTTGTTGCTGAAATTCGTTCTATTGGCATATTTTTTAATTGTTCTTTGGTTAGCCACATAGGCACTCGGTATAAGACCTGACACTTCTTTTAGAGCTAAATAACTACTAGACTATCTATTTTCAACCGTTTTATCCATAATAGAAGTGTCAGGTCTTTTCTTTTCTTTTAGAGCTAAATAACTACTAAACTTTCTATTTTCAACCGTTTTATCCATTAGAGAAGTGTCAGGTCTCTTCTTGGCTGTCATCAAAACTTCCTGTCCTGACCAATTCTGTGGCTTTGGAATCTGCCCTTAAATGACGTATTTCATGGTTTAGGATCCTGTTCCGATAATTATCGGGTTTTAACTTTTTAGATAGTCTCATATTCGCTTTGAGCCTTCGTGTATTGGTGGCCAAAAATTAAAAAAAGCCCGAAGCAAAAAGTCTTCGGGCTCATACGAATAATTATGGGTGGATTTAGAAAAATCCAAGTTTGTTTTTGTCGTAAGAGATTAACATATTCTTGGTTTGACGATAATGATTCAACATCATTTTATGCGTTTCTCTACCAAAGCCAGATTTTTTGTATCCGCCAAATGGCGCGTGGGCAGGGTAGGCGTGGTAACAATTTACCCAAACTCTACCGGCCTTAATCTCACGTGGCATTTTATAAATCTCATGTGCATCTCTTGTCCAAACACCGGCACCTAAACCGTAAAGCGTGTCGTTAGCAATTTCTAATGCTTCTTCCATGGTTTTGAATGTGGTAACGGCTACTACGGGGCCAAAAATTTCTTCTTGGAACACACGCATTTTGTTGTGTCCTTTTAATATAGTGGGTTGAATATAGTAACCGTTTTCAAGGCCAGAGTTTAAGCCAGCCGATGCGCCACCGCAGAGTACTTCAGCACCCTCTTGCTTGCCAATTTCTATGTACGATAAGATCTTTTCGTATTGGTCGTTGCTAGCTTGTGCCCCCATCATGGTGTCTTCGGCCAAGGGGTGTCCCATTTTAATGGCTTTGGTACGTTCAACTACACGTTCCATAAACTTATCGTAAATGTCTTCGTGTACCAAAATCCTTGAAGGGCAGGTGCAAACTTCACCTTGGTTTAGCGCAAACATCACGGCGCCTTCTACACATTTATCAAAAAATGCATCATCAGCATCGGCAATACTTGGCATAAATATGTTAGGCGATTTTCCTCCCAATTCCATAGTAACCGGAATCAAGTTCTCAGATGCATATTGCATAATGAGCCTACCCGTAGTGGTTTCGCCAGTAAATGCAACTTTGCTTACGCGCTCAGATGTGGCTAATGGTTTGCCTGCTTCAGGTCCAAAACCGGTTACTACGTTAATTACGCCAGCCGGAACTACATCAGCAATCAACTCCATAAGCACCATAATGCTTGTAGGTGTTTGTTCGGCAGGTTTTACCACAGTTGTACAGCCAGCAGCCAGGGCAGGGGCTATTTTCCAAGTGGCCATAAGTAGTGGGAAGTTCCACGGGATAATTTGACCTACAACACCCAAAGGCTCCTGCAAATTGATGCTTACTGTATTTTCGTCATGCTCTGACATGGTACTTTCATCGGCCCTAATGGCTCCGGCAAAGTATCTAAAGTGATCAATACAAAGGGGAATATCAGCTGCACGAGTTTCTCTTAAAGCCTTACCATTGTCAAGAGTTTCTACACGAGCCAATAGCTCGGCGTTGGCTTCCATTACATCGGCAATTTTTAATAATACATTACTTCTGGCTGCAGCGCTAGTTTTGCTCCAAGTAGCAAAAGCTTTGTGAGCAGCATCTAAGGCTAGCTCAATATCCGCTTTGTTACCTCTTGCTGCAGTAGACATTACTTGTCCGTCAACAGGGCTAATGTTATCAAAGTATTCTCCGCCATTTGGCGCAATCCACTCGCCACCTATAAAGTGTTCGTATTGACTTTTAATTTCGGGTCTATCAACTGTTTGATATGGCATTTCTGCTGTTTCCATAATTATTATATTTTTGGTTTGAGAGCACAATATGCAGAGCCAATCTATCATCGGCTTTACTAAGCGTATAGGAAAATGTTGTTTGAGTATAAGTTCATTTTGTTTTTACTCTGCGTACAGGATTTTTTACTTAGCGTCTATACTATGGTCAAAAGATTCAAGTGTTGTATATTTAGCCAGTTGATTGATTCTGGTTTGATCAGCAAAAAGGATTAGAAATATGTCACATTTGCTTAATAGCCCGGCATTAACCCGAGATGCCGACCTTAAAACCCTAGTAGAGAATA
>JBMYOR010000338.1:0-4054 GCA_049599535.1 Bacteroidia bacterium
TGGTTACAATGACCAATTAGAAGATGAAGTAAAGCAACGTACGGCTAAACTCACCAAGGCCAATAGAGAAATGGACCAATTGGTTTATTCCCTATCTCATGATTTTAGAACACCATTGGTAAATGTGCAAGGTTTGATTGATCTTGCTAGCAGCACTGATGACCCCAATATGCTCAAAGTGTTTATTGAAAAAATGGGAACTAGCGTAAATAGATTTGATGAGATTTTGCGCGACATGATGAACTATGCGGTGTATTGGGATGAAGAGATAAAACCGCAAGAAGTAAGCATAAAGAATCTCATTTTAAATAAATGGAAGCATTTTGAATACATCCATCAAAATGAAATGACTCTTGAAATTAATCCAACTGAAGAAGAGACTTGGCTGCTTAATTCTTGCCACGAAAAGCTAAGGGTAATCATATATTCACTGTTGTCTAATGCCATTAGGTACAATACATCAAAAGGAAAAGTAGCTGTTAAAGCTGAAAGAACACAAAATCAGTTGATTCTTCAGATGATTGACACAGGAGAAGGCATTGAAGAAGAGCATTTGCCAAGGGTATTCGATATGTTTTACCGGGGAAATGCCAAAAGCCAAGGTGCTGGAATGGGCTTATACATTGCAAAAGGCATAATTACACAATTGGGCGGTTTTATAGATTTACAATCTAAAAAAGGAGAAGGCACTACCGTAACTGTAGGCCTACCCCTTAATTAACCTTTTAATACGCCTAGTGGCTTAAGCTCAACCACTATTTCGGCAAGGTCTTTTTGGTTTTCCATTACTACATCAATGTTTTTGTAAGCCGAAGGTGCTTCGTCTAAATCTTTGGCATGACGCATTCCATGCACTACGCCTTGACTTTCTAAATGGGCAATTTCAGCTTCAAGGTTTAGCTCTCTTTGCGCTTGTCTCCTTCCCATTTTTCTACCGGCACCGTGGCTGCACGATTCAAAGCTTTCTGGGTTACCTAAGCCTTTAACAATGTAAGAGCTTGTTCCTTGCGAACCCGGAATCATTCCCAGCTCTCCTTCTCTGGCTCTGGTTGCACCTTTTCTATGCACTAGCACATTGCTACCAAAGTGGTTCTCCCATGCAGCAAAGTTGTGACTCTTGTTAATGATCTCATCAGTTTCAAAATCGCCAACCACCGCTTTTAAAGACTCCACCATAGAATGCATCATGTGCCTTCTATTATTTAAAGCGAACTCAATACAGTAGTTCATCTCAGCAATGTAGTCTTTGGCTACTTGTGATTCAATTGGAAAAAAAGCCAATTCCATATTTTTAGTAACTACCGAATGAAAACGCTCATTTAGCTTTTGTGCCAAAACATTATAGTGCTTTGCAACTGCGTAGCCAATGTTTCTTGAGCCTGAATGAATCATAATCCAGATATGGCCGTCAGAACCTTTTTGTAATTCAACAAAATGATTACCGCCGCCAAGCGTACCCACTTGCTTTTGGGCAGCTATATAATGTCTATTCACTATTCTCAACTCTTTATCAGGCAATGCAGGCATCCAACTTAGGTCTTGCTTTTCTTCATGACGGTTCATTCCCAACGGAATCCTTTTTCTAGCTTCACCTAAGGTTTTCTTGATGTCGTCGGTTTCTAGTTCAGTAAGCTCAGTTCTTAAGGCGCACATACCGCAGCCAATGTCAACTCCTACTGCATTAGGCACCACCACATCTTTAGTGGCTAAAATTGAACCTATTGGCATTCCGTAGCCTTGGTGGCTATCGGGCATTAGCGGAATATGCTTAAAGGCAAAAGGCAGATTGGCCAAGTTTTTAGCTTGCGCCAATGCTCCAGGCTCTAAATCATCTAACCAAAGTTTAATTGGCTTGTTTTCAGTTGAAATTACTTGTTTCATCTTAGTTCAAAGTTTAACGTTTAAGGTTTAAAGGCTCTTTAAATTTTGAACTTTAAACTCTTAAACTTTTTTTGATAATTCAAAGGTTTGGCTCATGTGCGCAGTGTATTTGCGCTCTTAAAATAAATTGAATTTTTATCTTAGTCAAGATATTTTACAGCGAATAACCAAAAGAAAATCGGCTATGTATAAATTAAAAATTGAACAGCCTTGTAGTCAGAAATGGAGCTCCATGACTGAAAACGAAAAAGGAAGATTTTGTGCCAAATGCTCAAAAAACATTATCGATCTAACTCAATTAAGCGATGCCGAAATTCTAGAAACCTACAAAGCCAATGCTGGAAGCTTATGTGGAAGAATTACTAAAAAACAGAACAACTCTCTTTTAACGTCAATTAAAACTAAAGAAAAGACGGGACTTGGAAAGGTGGCGGCGGGATTTATCCTTTTTAGCCTTTTAAATCCAAATGCTTCTTCAGCATTGCTAAATGAGCATGCTGCAGATGATCAATCTTTTGTTGACCAAAAGCTTTTTGTTGAGCCAATTGAGACCAAACAGAATGTAGGTGATACAACAAAACAAATTATTCAGGGAAAGGTAGTTGATGCCGAAACCGGAGATTTACTAATTGGCGCCAACATTCGCCTAAAAGGCACTGAAAATCAAACTATTACTGATGCAAAAGGAAACTTTTCAATAACTGTCCCAAAAGATTCGAGCCATCAAAAACTCACTTTAGTGGCGACCTTTATTACCTACGAAAAGTTAGAATATGAATTATCAATGACCGAGCTTGATGAACAACCAATAACCATTAAACTCAACACCTTTCAATTTCTAATGGGCGAAGTAATCATAACAGAGCCTGGCAAAAAGAAGTAAATCAAACTGAAACCATTCTTAATAGCCTTCTGTTAACTGCTGCAGAATAAATATTAGGACCAATGCACCTTGCGCAATATTACCAGCAGTTTGAAGATATTTTATCAGGTAACAATAAAGAAGCTCCGTACCATAAAGAAGCTTATTTAGAATATGTGAAGCTTAACCGATCAAGAATGAAGCGCTGGAACAAAACTGGCAAAATTTTACCTGAACTTGAAAAAGTTGTGAGTCAAGTGGTAGCGCCACAACATTGGCTATTGATTACCGAGCCATGGTGCGGAGATGCCGCCAACATCACTCCATTCTTTGAAAAAGTAGCTGGTTTAAATCCAAAGATTCAAATTACGGTTCAGAATCGAGATGCTGAAAACAGTGAAATTGAAAAGTATTTGACCAATGGCGGTAAATCAATTCCAAAACTCATTATTAGAGACGAAGATGGAAACGACCTTGCGGTATGGGGACCAAGGCCAAAAGATGCACAGGCACTTTTCCATAAACTAAGAGAAGAAAACGCAAGCTTTGAAGAGCAAAAAGTAGCGCTGCTTACTTGGTACAACAAAAACAAAGGCTTACAAATTCAAGAAGAGTTGACTGGGATTTTGAGTTCTATAAATCAGTAGAACCGCACTCCCGAAGTGACAGTCGTTTTACTCCGGGAATAGGGTCTTTTAAGTTTAAAAGATAAAAGTTCAAGGTTTAAAGGGGGATCAATTCTTTAAACTTAAACCTTAAACTTTTCAACTCAAGTGTTAACTTTTATTTCTCAAGCCCGTTGGCATTAGACTCAAATCAACGTTTTAGTCCCACCAAATCTTCTTCAAAAACCCATCTACCACTTTTTTGATTTAATTAACTGATCAACAATGCTTTAACAATCAAACACTTCAACCTTCTCAAGTTTAGGCGTTTCTACTTTTTGCTAATTTTTCAAATTGAAAACCAAATAACGATGATATACTACCTAATTAAAAAAGTCCAAAAAACTAAGAAAAACGTTTTAGTTTTACATTCTTAATATGATAGTATGGAATTAGGACCACAAGCGAGCTCTGACAACAAATTCACTAAAAAGTACAGGCTTCTTCAATCTACATATAGGGCCAATGTTTTAAAGGAACCATATGGTATTGGACCAAATAGAAACTCAACTACCAAGTATGGCAATATGTTAATTGGTGGTACAAAAACCGGCAGCAACTTCATTTCCCCAACAGCCTTTAAGTATGCTAAACAAAAAGTTCTTGACAAGCAAATTTTCAAGGACATGACTATAGAAGAATATCG
>JBMYOR010000339.1:0-4042 GCA_049599535.1 Bacteroidia bacterium
TATGGTCCCCGACGCAATCTTTCTCTTAGACTTAAAACCATTTACACTATGGCTTTTAGACGAATGAGGGGGGCGAAAATTCCTATTTTTGTTGATGTGTTGGTATTGTCTGAATTTATAAATGCTTATTCGCGAATTATTTATAATGATTTACCCGCAGAAACTAAGCCAGACGACTTTAAAAGTTTCCGCCAAAGCGAATATTTCCCCCCTGTGGCTGAAGAAATTACTAAGTATACTCGGAGGATAGTAAGTAAAACGGAACGGACAGAAAGCGGTTTGGAAACGGTAGATTTAGCAGCTATACTAAACGAATATGCAACAGGAAATTTTGATTTTAACGACCAAATCTTAGCTGCCTTGTGCCAAACCAAAAATCTCAAATTAGTCACCCACGATCGCGACTTTGCTGAGTACAAAAATACTATTCTAACTGCTAATCCCCGATTGCTTATTTAGCTTGACAAATAAGATTAAATATGTTAATAGATAAAGAAAATATTTTCACCAAACCTTGATTGCTTAGACTAACTGTAATAACCTATAACGAGTGTTCTTTAGCCTCTAAACGAGGAAAACCTAAAATAAATTGGGTAATTAGCCACGATCTAGCTCGTAAACATTTGTAAAATAAATTAACAAATTATCATAGTCAAACTCATATTCGCCAACATTGTAATTTTTAGGTAGTTCTTCTTTTGGAGCAATAGATGCTCGCTTTAAAAAAACTTCAATTTTTAGCTTTAACTCTTCAATGCTAAATGGCTTGGTTACGTAATCATCACCACCAAGTTTAAATCCTTCAATTTTATCTTCTTCAAGAGATTTGGCGGTTAAAAATAGAATCGGAATTTCTTCATTCATTCTCCTAATTTTTTTGGCCAATGTAAAGCCATCAATTATGGGCATCATTACATCAACTACGCATATATCAAAGTCTTGTTCTTTAAAAGTGTCAAAAGCTTCTAATCCATTTTCGCGATGCGTTACATCAAACCCTGCTAATTCAAGATTATCTTTTGTAACAAATGCCAAAGTTTGATCATCTTCAACATACAGGATTCTTGGTTTCGTTTCCATAGTGTTTTGGTATTTTAATGGTGAATGTGGTGCCTATATTCAATTCGCTTTCCAAAGTGATTTTCCACCCGAAAGCTTTTATCATATTGTAAACATAATGTAATCCCAAACCAAAGCCTTTAACATCATGCACATTGCCTTTGGGAACCCTAAAAAATTTATCAAATACCTTTTTCTGATGCTCTTTGGCTATTCCGATACCGTTATCAGTAAATTTTAAAAGGTATTCTTTTGGTTCTTTTTCAAGGCTAATGGTAATATGTGGTTTGGCCTTACTATACTGAATTGCGTTTTCTAAAAGATTGTTCACAATATTAGACAGGTGTACTTCATCAGCCTTTACTACAAGATCAAAATTGGTTTTGCATTCAATTTTACCTCCTTTAGCATTTACTTGCTCTTGCATGTTTTCTGAAATATCACTTATTAGTGGTGTAAGTTTAACTTCAGTTATTTTTAGTTTTTCTTTTTCTTTATCGAGCCTAGCCATTTGCAAAACTCTAAGCACTTGATCATTTAAGCGCGATGCTTCTGACTTTATTATGCCCGCATATTTGGTTAATCTTTCGGGTTGAGAAATTGCGTTTTGATTAATTAATACATCTGCCGAAATTCCAATAGTTGAAAGCGGTGTTTTAAACTCATGGGTCATATTATTTATAAAGTCTTTTTGCACCTCACTTAATCGCTTTTGCTTAAGTATAATAAATATAGTTGCCGTAAAAAAAATAATTACTACAAAAAGAATCAAGCTAGAGAATAGCCATATTCCCATTTTATTGGTAATAAAAGTGGTTCGCTCAGGAAAACGAACCCCAAAATAATAGTCAAATTCATCATATTTCTGCAAGCTTTGATTATCTGGTGGGCTTACATTTTTACGTTGCGCTACGTAGTCGCCATAAACCATTTCATCAGTGTTGCAATCATAAATAGCATAGTCAAATGCAGTATTTATATTTCGTTTGCTAAACTCTGCTATTAAAAAATGCTCCAATAAGTTGGCATCAATTACATTATTTACGTTTACAATAAAGTAGCTACTGCTTATTTGCTTTACGGGGGTCATAGTTGGCATTACTGTACCATTGTATTCGCTCAGTTTTTTGGCAACTGTATATAATGATGTAGAAACACCTTGTTCAAATTGTTCTTCTTCTTGCGTAAAGGCCTTTCGCACCCAATAAATTTGGGTAAATACTATGCCTATTACCGATATGGCCGCTCCTAAAATTACCCAGCGTATTGTATTTGACTTCAAATTATTGGCTTAGGTGAACAAAAATCGTATTTGAAATGTGAATGAGCATTTAACGGCAAAACCTTTCGAAAGATTTATTGACAATAAATTTGACAACTTATAAATTGAGCATAATGCGCTGCGTAGTACAAAGAGTTAAAAAAGCCCATGTAAAAGTTGAAAACATTACTATTGGAAAAATTGAAAAAGGTTTGTTGATTTTTGTTGGTTTTGAACCTTCTGATGATATTAACGATCAGAATTGGATGATTAATAAACTAATTAACATGCGGATTTTTGATGATGACAACGGTAAAATGAACCTTTCGGTAAGCGATATTGAAGGACAATTACTAGTTGTGAGCCAATTCACCTTACACGCCAGCACAAAAAAAGGAAATAGGCCCAGCTTTATAAAAGCTGATAAACCTGAATCGGCAGAAAAAAAATATGATGACTTTGTACTTGCTTTATCTAAGCAATTAGAAATTGAGACAGGAAAATTTGGTGCAATGATGAATGTAAGCCTTGAAAACGATGGGCCTGTTACCATTATAATTGATTCAAAAAACAAGGAGTAACTTACTCTAGCTTAATTACTTGGCCAGTGCCGTTTTGTTTCACTTGCAATTGCGGGTTGCCATTATAATAAACATTACCTGCATTATTAATTTCAACAAAAAGAGACTCAACTGCTGATACGTATACATCTGCAGCTGAATTGTTGGTAATATCAGCTTGTAGGTAGGTACCATTTAAGGCATCAATATCTGATTTACCATTGTGGGTTAGGTTTAAGCTTGCATGTTGGCCTTCAATGGCTATTTCATTAATACTTGAGTGGTTTACAAATAAGCTTCCAAACTTTCCGGTTATAGTTCCTGATGTTTTATCGAAAGTATTTACAGCAATTGTTTCTTGATTAAAGTTGGGATCAAAATTGCAAATGCTACTGTCATAAATTGATACTAGATTAATTTGTTTTGCGTAAATGGTTGTAACAAATGGATTGAATTTGAAAATACATTGGTCATAATCTAAATACAATGAATCACCTTTTTGATACGTTTGCAGCCTACCAATTAAGTTTTTTGGTCCCGCTATTCCATAAGCTCCATATTCGCCTTTAGCAAGAGTTACTTTAGCCTTGGCATACACCATAAATCGCTTAGGGTTATTGTAGTATTCATTATTGTAGCTATAAATAGTATCGGCCAGCGGTAATTTGCCGCTAGGGCATGGGTTATTGGGTTTATCGCCACCGCAAGCAAATAAAAATGAAATGGTCAAAAGCAAAAAGGAGTAAATAGCAGTTTTCATTGTTTAACAAAGATAACTTAAGGCAATTTCAACGTTCAAGTTTAATCCTCACATTTCTAATTGCGGTTACAAATCCAAATCCACCTTCAACATTACTAGGTGCTTGAATTGGTGGTAAAAGTGTAGATAATTCTCCATAGTTGTATTCGGTCAGCACCTGTTTATTTGATTTAACATAGTGGTTAATCAAAGCCTTATCAAGAAAAAATGCATTTAGGTAATCAAATCTTTCGGTAGTTAATGAATTGATCTGAATGTATTCATCAGTAAAAAGTATACTATCTAAGTCAGTTGCATTTTGTAAAAACCACTCATATTTTGATCCAATCATCGATTTTTGCTCACCAACATAATAAGCAGCATGTGATACTATGCCAGGGTTAACCATAAGATCTAATGGTG
>JBMYOR010000340.1:0-4035 GCA_049599535.1 Bacteroidia bacterium
GGCCAAAGAGGAAATCAATCAAAGGGGTGGTAGTCGCTGCGATCACTTTTGACAATTTTTAGGTGAATCATTCCTGCTGCAATGGCATCAAAGCTCGTTTCGATGGCTTGGGTTAGGAAAAGCATTAACGGTTACAAGGCCACAATTCTCCCATTTGGCATCAATGGTAAAATCGGCAAGCTGATGCACGTAAATAACAAATTCTTGCTCTACTTCCGTAGCATTTGAACCTTTAGTATTATATGCTATAATTTTAAATTTTATGGTATCGATTATGTTTGGCTCTTTTTCAGGCGTAAAGCACAATTTTGCGGTTTCTATTTGGGCTCCAGGGTTTAATACCCTAAAAGACGAGCCTAGGGGTAAGTTAATTGCTTTTAAAAAAACACTATCTGCTTCATCTTCATCACTAGTGCAAAAAGTAACGCAAAGTTTTTCGCTAAAAAGCATTTCTGTTTCATAGGCACCGTTATCAAATCGGCAGTTTATGCCAGAGATTTTTGGTTGGGTGTTGCCAAAAACCTTTACTTCACCTGCGGTTAAAAACAGTAGCATGGTAAGTAAAATAAATCTCATTATTTAATTATTAATCGTTCTCTTGTTAATTCTCCGTTTTCAAATTCAACTTCAATTACAAATACTCCTTTGCTTGTGTGTTTAAAGCTATATTGATTTAGGCCCAAATTGCTTAATTCAATGCTTTTACCAGTAATATTATAGGCTTTTACATTCCTAATTATTTTTTCACTTTTTATAAAAAAGAAGCCTTTTGATGGATTTGGAAAAATTTCAAGTTGACCTACTGGGTTTTCACCAATTGCTGTTGGAAAAACATTTACGTAGTCATTCAGCACCACTTTGTTGTTTCCGCATTGGCTATTAATTACTTGGTAAGTAACATTATAGGTGCCTTTAAATTGGTATTCATGCACATGCGGAAACTGATCTGCTAGCAAGGTTTTGTTTTTATTATCACCAAAATCTATATGTATGGTGTCAGCATCATTAGAATCAACAAGCGCAAAACTCACATAAAGTGGGGCACTTCCTGAGCGATATTTTGCTTCAATTTTATCAGTTAATTTTATTACGTTAACGTTAACTTCAAGCGTGTCAGTACATGTTCCATTGGTTCCTACTACATAGTGTTTTTCGTCAGTAGTGGGATAAAACATGGTGTCAGTAACCGAAGTGTTATTTGACCATTTTAAGGTTGTTGCGCCACTTAAAAAATTACTGCCTGTAAAAAATGCAGTATCATTTTCGCAGATGTCAAATTGTGCAATTGAGGTGTTAAATGGAGGGTTTCCATTACTGTAAAGTGAGTCTTCAATTACATTGTTAGCTCCATTTACGCCAATGGCTGTAATGGTGTATTTATGATATCCTGTAGTTAAGCCAGCTATTTCAACTGTATCGTTTGGGCTACCTTTTTTTACAATTACTCTACCGCCAATAGCATACATGTATTGTGCTGCCTGCACTGCACCTGTATCTTGCAATATTATTTTTCCTACGCCACAATCATTTATATCTGTTTTAATATCAAATCGCGGTTTATCTTTTACTGTAATTTGAAATGATCGTGCAGAAAACGCAACAAATTGGCAGCCATTGTCAAATGTATTTACTACAAAAGTGTGTGGCAGTTGGCTAATATCATCTTCAGTTGGGGTCCAGCAAAATCTTGCAGTTTGTTTAAGGGCATTTGAGTCTATAATTGTAAAGGTAGCCCCATCTATACCTTGGTTCCAATCAATTTTAAGACTATCCGATTTGTCTTTATCACTTGTACAAACATTAAAGCAAACGGTTTCGCCAACAACCACATTAGTATTAAAACTACTTTTACTAGGTGGTGTACAATTTATTCCTGAAATTATTGGAGCATTATTGTTTGGGCATTTTATTACTTCAAAATGCAAATCCTTATAACTTGTAGACAACCATTGAGACGCTCTATATTCTTCAACTTTTATTCTTACTATAAAGTTTTCAGCTTTCATAGGCCTAAACATTAGTATTCCTGATGTAGAATCAAGATGAAACCCTCTCGGAAATTTTAAATCAGTTCTGGGAAAACCTAAGTAATTCATTGGTTTATCGAAATCGTACGATGCTAGGTAATCTACATTGCCGTTTACATCGGCAACTGGGGCAAGTGAATAAACTAATTTGTTGGTTTCATTATTTTCTAAGTCATAAGATTTGCTGTGAATAATGGCATCGCGCCCAAGACAAATTGGCCCACCAAAATAAGCACTAGTTGGTGTTGAGTTGGCTATACAGGCATTAAACTCAGTAGTTAACAATATTGACTTTGACAATGCCGCCGAAATTGTACTGTTCTCTTGATCAATTAAACCATTATTTACTTCTGCTTTGATTGTACAATAATTCTGATCAGTAATTGAATCAAAATTGGCAGTTGCTTGCAACTTGTAGGTTGAAAAGCCATATCGAAGTGCACAAGTATCGTTTGTACATCTATTGCAGTCGCTGCATTTAGTTGAAGTTTCGTACGGTTCTACATCAACTGTTTTTAGATTGAGATTTAAACTTCTGTTTCCATATTCTAAAGTAATGGTTTTGGGTACGTCGCAATTTGCACCTTCAGAGCAGCTAACGCAGTTTTGTATATAAGTTACATTGAATTCAAAATCTCCATTTTTAAGCTGTGAAACTTGAATTTCGCCACCTAGATACGATTGTGAAAAAACTGAAAGAGATAAAAATGATAAAAAAAGAGAAATTGTGAGTTTAGCCTTAATCATAGGGGTTCTTTTAAAACGAAATAACACAATTAAATACGAAGCGAATAAATATTCGTTTCTTTTTAAGATTAGTTAATAATGAAATTACTTGCGATTTCTAATTATTCCGTTTATTAAAACAGCAGAAATTATTAATCCGGCGCCAATATAAAAGTTACCGCCTAGCTCTTCGTTTTCTTGAAAAATAAAAATGGCCAAAATAATTCCATAAATCGGCTCAAGGTTTATAGCCAAAGCCGATGTAAATGCCGAAAGTTGCTTAAGTACATCAATGGCAAAAATGAAAGCCATGGTGGTACAAATAATGCCCAAAATTAGCAACCAAACAATATCCAAATTATTGGTGATTTCAAGCGTAGCATCTGGCCGAAAGTGTAAGTAAATTGGCATTAATAAGGTTAGAACTATAAAGCCAGTAAATAGCTCAATAAAACTAACGGCCACGGGTTTCATTTTACTTACAAAGGTTTTGTTTAGGGTGCCAAAAAGGGCGGCTAAAAATGCCGAAACAAGCCCAAGAACCATTCCGGTAAAGTAAAAAGTTGAAAACTGAAATACCAAAAAAATACCGGGCAATACCATTAATCCCAGTAGAACTTCTTTTAAACTAAAGGGCTTTTTTAGTATTAATGGCTCAAGAATTGATGTAAAAAAAGAGGCGGTTGCCATCATACAAAGCGCAAACGAAACGTTTGAAAATTTAATGGCACCAAAAAAAGTAACCCAGTGTATGGCTACTACAATCCCTGTAAGTGCCACCTTAATTCCGTCTCTAATCTTAACGGTTTTTATGGCTTTCCAAAACCTAGGCAAAAACAACATTCCGGCTGATGCAATCATCATTCTATACCAAACCAACGGGCCTTCGTCAAGACTTATTAGCCTGCCCAAAATGGCCGTAAAGCCAAAAATAAGAACTGTTAAATGCAGTTTTAGTAATGCTGCCTGTTTTGCTTCCACAATGCAAAATTAGTTGATTATATACCACCTTTGCAGCTATGGTTTCGGTAATACTCCCGTTTTACAATTCAGAAAACACTTTGGCAAATGCCATTGAATCAGTTTTGGCTCAGAGCTTTTTGCAATTTGAACTGATTTTGGTAAATAATAATTCAGATGACCAAAGTGTACAAGTTGCCAAAAAATATGAAAGTTTAGATAATAGAATAATAATAATTAACGCGTTTAAACAAGGGGTTTCGCACGCTATGAATACGGGCTTACAAGCCGCTAAATTTGAATTAATTGCCAGAATCGATGC
>JBMYOR010000341.1:0-4026 GCA_049599535.1 Bacteroidia bacterium
ATACCGCTGGGTTTATATTACCATCAAAAGCAGTTCTTTGATTTCCGCTAATACCATTATAATACCAATTACCTGTTTTACCTGTAGGCGAAGCTTTATTTAAGTTTACTTCATCAGCATCAACACATACCGAATCGTATACGCCCGCATCAATTGCTGGCACTTCAATTACCTTAGCCACCAAAGTATCATAATTTGTGCACCAAGGCTTATTACCTACCGCATGTGTATACTCATAAATAAGTTGATAGGTTTGAGGCTGAGTACCTACCTCAGACAATCTAAAATAGGTTTTTCCACCATCTTGCACCAAGCCAGCACCGCTCCAGATTCCTTTGCCTTTTACTTCAACTACATATTGATCTAGCTCCCGCTCGGTTTCTGTATTGCATATAAAAAGTGTATCAACGCTTAGTTCAACATTAGGTAATGGCTTTACCGTTATAGTATGATAATCTGTTTTTTCGCAGCCTGTAATTACATCGGTATAAGAATACCCAATTTGATGACGCGTAGGTTTACCATCAACTACGCCAGCCAAATCTGTATAAAATTTACTTTGCTTTAAGTAATCTCTCGTATCTGACGTATCAAACCAAATACCGCCGTAGGGTTTACCTGTAAGCGCTAGCGAATATTCGCCGTGGTTTTCGCAAAGCTCTACGGCAGGCAAAAAGCTAAGTTCAGGCAATGGATTTACTTTTATATTAAAGCTATCGTATTGGACACAGGTTAGGCCCTGTATGGTTTCTTGCCATTTAATTCCATACCACTTACTGGTAGCGGCGGCATCTTTAAACCAAGTACCTGTTTTTAACGGATTAAGGGTATCATCTGGCGCTCCATACCAAGTATATTGGCTTACTGGAGTGCTGTCTTTTACTTTAAATACTGCGGTATCTTCAAAACAGATTACTTCATCATTTGGCAACCAGTTTCTCTCAGGGTTTACATAAAGCATTACCGAATCAATGCTCTTACACTTTAACGAATCACTTGCTACAGCATAATACATGGCGCTATCGGCTGCCAATAATGAATCTCCGAAAGTTAAAAAACTATTAAGCGACCCTTGATACCAGGCAAAATCCCAAATGGTATCGGTTTCAACAGTATCCCAAATTTTGTTTGGTTTAATTGCATATTTCTCATCAGGGCAAATTCTATTAGAATTACCTAAATCAAAATCAGGTGGATTGTTTACTTTTATAAAGCAGGTATCGCTGTTATCGCACTGATCATCTTTTACATAGGCTACCAAAAATGTATCTTTATTGCCAACTGTAAAAGTTGTGTGGCGCTTTACATTTTCGCCATTACTCCAGTACATATCTACATTACCTACCGAATCTTGTATAAAACTTGAGAAACTCAAAGTACTACCAGCACATACGGTGGTATCTTTATTTATGGTAACATTTACAAAATCGTGTACTGTTACGGTATCTTGATAAGTGGTATTACACTCATTTTTACCATAAAGTGTAACGGTAAACACTTTTTTGCCCGGATATTTAAATTTGGTATAAATGGTATCTTTATCGGCACCTTTTCTAAGCTTAACATGGCCATTGAGCACCCATTGGTATTGAGCTACTTTTATTTTGCCTACCCTTTCAATATTAAATCTTGCATTACCACAATCATAAATCAAAGTATCGTATTGAGCTTTTGGAGGTTGTTTTACCGTAATTTGAAACGATCGAGCCGTATAGCCATTTACTGGGCAGGCATCATCTTTTGCAGTTACTACAAAAGAGTACGGAAATTTTGAAACATGGGCTTCGGTGGGTGTCCAACAAAATTGTCCTTTCTCCCGTTTATCGCCCTTATTGAGCACCTTAAATGATGCTCCCGGTATACCGGCATTCCAACTTATGGTTACTGTATCGTCTTTATCTTTATCGCTAGTGCAAATTGTAAAACACAAGGTTTCGTTGGCACAAGCATTGGCTTTAAAATTGGCTGGAACAGGTTTGGCGCAGTTTATACCTGAAATTACAGGTGGCTCATTATCAGGACATTTTAAAACTATAATTTGAATATCGCGCCGTGTTTCGCTTATTTTTTTGCCATTTCTATACTGTTCAATTTTTATAGCCAAAACTGTAATTTCTTGCTTCATTGGCCTAAACATAAGGTCGCCTGTAAATGTATCTAAATGCAAACCCCGCGGAAACTTCAAATTCTTTTTTGGAAAACCTAAATAATACAATGGCTTATCATAAGCATAAGAGCCTGACCATGATGTGCGTCCCGTTGCGCTTGTCATAGGTTCGCCAAATGAATAAACTAGTGAATCGGCTAAGCCGCCAGATGCAGTGTCTACATCAGAATCTACAGCGCCTTGATTGTAAATAAAGTCTCTGCCTAAGCATAAAATTGCAATAGGTGCATTGGTAAATTTTGGTGAATTATCGCATGGGGTTTGGCATGCGTTAAATTGTGCATCAACATAAAACGAATTGTTAGCTGCACCTGTGGTAATTGATGTGCTTCGGCAACAACTTTGATAGCTAATAGTAAACTCACAGCAGCCGTTTTTTCTATGATCACCCACATAAACCAAGGTTGTAAGCACGTGTTTTCTAATACCAAACTTAAAAGAGCAATCGCATTTGGTACAACGCGAACATTGCTCATCACAAACGGGGGTAATATCCTGATGAGAAACTTGGGTAAAAGTGGCTGTTTTTGTACCACAATTTGACGTAATGTTTAATGCTGGTAGTCTGCAAAGCTCCCAAGTACAGCCGGTTTGCCTTTCTCCAAAATGGCAACCATTACAATCTTGATAAAATGTAAGAGTTATTTTAAAAGTATCATTTCCCAAACACTCCCATGTAAAATCTGACCCTATAAAGTGATCGGCCTTAGCACCTGAGAAAAATAGTAAAAGCAATAATATGGGGAGTAACGCGCGTTTCATGGTTGGGTTTGATTACGGTGTGAAGATAACATTATCGTTAACAATAAACATTAAGCCTTTTACTAATCAGATTTGGCATTAATTAAATGATGCATTTTAAGCGATAAATGACACATTTAGCCTTTGAGAGCCAAGAGCATTTAGTTTAGATTTTGCACTGAATAATGCAATACTAAAGGTCTTTGTGATTTGCCAATTACCTCGATTCTATTGTAAAGTGCATCAAAACTTTTCTAAAGTTCAGCATTTAACAAGGCCTCCCGTTTCAATAAAGGATTTGAGCCCAATTTTAATTTCAAACTTTGAAAAAGTTAGATCGGCAAAACCAAAAACGTTTTAAGCACATAAGTAACTCAACTAAGTTTTGATTTGGCCAATAAATTAATATTTACGCTAAATACTTTGCCAACCTTAAAGCCAATCTCACGATATTATAAGTAGGGTTAGCCGATCCATAGGTTGCAAAAAGTGATGAACCACATACAAAGACATTATCAACACCCCAAAGCTTGGCATTGGCATCGGTTACTCCACTTTTGGCATCTAAACTCATTCTTGCAGTGCCCAAATGGTGATTACCGCCATACAGTTGTTTGGTTAACTTTTCGGTATGATATTTTTCATTTAAAAAAAGCCTTCCAATTCCATTTTCGCCCATTTTTTGCCCAAAGAGCTCAAGGGTTTTTCGCATTGATTTAAAATCAGCGTCTTGGCTTTTCCATTTAAAATTAAAGCACGGCAATCCAAATTCGTTTTTTTCGGTGAGTAGCGAAACACTGCTTTGGGCATTGGGCAGTTGTTCGCCCATTAACGATACCGCCGCCTTTCTTATTCCTTTAGGTGCAAGCTCATTTTTTATTAAAAACTTAGAAAACTCTGCCGAAAACGCATCATCATCTTTATCCCACTCTAGCCTAATTACAAGGTTATTCAACTTTAATTTTTCTCTAATATTTGGGCTTACCTGAAAAAATGATGCATAACCATATCCATCAATTTTAAAATGCTGATACCTTTTTGATGTAGCATTTTGCCCATAAATTAGCGCTGTACCAATATTTAATAGGTGTGGATGATCGGCCAGGTATTTACCAACA
>JBMYOR010000342.1:0-4013 GCA_049599535.1 Bacteroidia bacterium
GCAATATCCATCCAAAAATTCATGGTATCTAACACCACTAATTTTGGGCGTTTATTCATTTGATCTAAAACAGATGCTTGTGTTAGCGGATGTAAATTTCCTAACATGACAATACCAGCATTTTTAAAACTCTCTGGAACAGCAGGTTGAAAATTTTCTAGTACATTTAACTCGGTAATTAACGTATCTCGAGTATTCATATCATTATGATATTTACCACTCCAAAAAAAACTTTTTTCGTTTTCTTTTATTTGTAAGCCTTCTACATCAACTCCTTTGTTTTTAAAATTTTCAATCGACTCTTTTGGAAAATCACCACCCACTACTGATACCAACTTAACATTATCGGTAAAGTATGATGCGGCCGTTGAGATATAAGTACCTGCTCCACCCACAATTTTGTCTGTTTTTCCGAAAGGAGTTTCAATTGCATCAAAGGCAACTGAACCAACACATATTAAACTCATGATTTTTTTCTTTGCCACAAATATCTATTTAGTTTATTACAAAGGCAGGTTTTGATAAAATTCTCACAAAATCTAAAAAAAATTACATTTTGATTTTGCAGTTTTGAAAAGACTGTTACATTTGCGCCCACGTTTCGAAAGAGAAGCAAAACAAATTGAAATTCCTCGGTAGCTCAGTGGTAGAGCAGTGGACTGTTAATCCATTGGTCGTAGGTTCAAATCCTACCCGGGGAGCTTAAAAAACCCAGCTTTTTAGCTGGGTTTTTTGTTTTTGAGACATTAAAAGCTAGCGCAATTGCTTAGAGTCCAGCACCCGCAGGATTAATCCATTGGTAGGCGGCGTAATCCTATCAAGCACAACGCCCCTTATTGCACACACGAATTACTCTACTACTTTTTCAATATAATCAGAACTAAAAAGCCTGAGTGCTTCCATATATTCTACTTTAAACGACACTAGATCACCCACCTGATAATCCCAATCGGATTTACCTAGATCAAGAACCAACATATCGCTGCTAGCCCCAATAATACTCACATGCTCATCGTTTGGTATTAGGTTTTTATAGTTTGACACATCTAACACACCAAGATCAATTATGGCCCTGTAGCTTTTTTTACCATAATCATCCTCGTTAATTTCAAACTCTTCGCCACTCGGGTTTGGGCTTAAGTTGCCAGTTGGCACCTTTGGCTTTTCGGTAATCTCAATAATTTCGGCAAAAAGTTCAAAAACATTTTGTTCCATACCTTCAAGCGGCTGTTCAAATACCAAGTCGTTTCCAAAAAATAAAGTTTCGCCAACCCTAAAATGATTTATGCCAGCAGGCACTTGTTTGCGTATTAAAAGTGGTATTACTACTGATGTGCCACCAGTTACCCATTTAATGGGTTTGTTAAACTTTGCCTCAATCAATTGCTCATAAAGGCATAGTTGAATTAGTTTATCTTCAGAAGGTAAAATACCATATAAACAATTTAAGTTGGTTCCTATTCCTGATATTTCAATGTTAGGTAGTTTAAATATTTCAGCATAAAAATCCATGAGCTCATTACCCATTACGCCTTCTCGTAAATCGCCAAGCTCAATCATTATGATAACCTTGTGTACTTTACCCTGCTTTTGGGCTTCTTCGTTTAACCACTGTATGGTTTCAAGCTCAGTATTAAAGCTTACGTCAGCAAACTTTACCACATTTTTTATGCTCCTTTTTGCCGGCGGTTTTATATAAACCGTTTGCACATTTGGCGCGAGCTTTTTTATGGTTTTAAGGTTTGATATACGCGCATCGCAAACTTCTTTTATACCTAGGTTTAAAACTTCTTTTAAAAAAACAGGAGAACCACAGAGCAATTTGGTTACAATGGCCCACTCGCGGTTTTCTTGCTTAAACATTTGCTCTAAAAACTCATAATTGGTTTTGAGCTTATCTTTATACATTTTTACAAAAGCCATACTATCTTATTTCAATCAACTATTTTTCGTGGAATATCAGATGGCAACCTTACCAAAAGTTCGTAGTTGAGCTGCTCAGACAATTCGCTAAAAGATGATACCGATACCGAAACATCTGCTTGATCTCCAATTAACACTACTTCGTCTCCCCTTTCAATGCCTTCAAAGCCCGTGATATCTACGGTTAAGGCATTCATATTAATTGTACCAACTACGCCTACTCTATTGCCCCGTATTATAGCCCTGCCTGAGTTACTTAAACTGCGGGCAAAACCATGCGAATACCCTACGGGCACTATGGCAATGGTCATATCACTTTGCGCCAAATAGCTTGTTCCATATCCAATAAATTCTCCCGCTTTTACACTCTTAATACTCATTACTCTACTTTTCCAAGTAATAATTCGCTGCAGCGGATCTACCTTATTTTCTATTTTGCTGTTATACTCAATAAAAACTTCTCTGCTGGGCCAAAAACCATATTGCATAATTCCGATTCGTGCCATTTGCAGGCGTGTTTCTTTAAACCTAAAAGCGGCGGCAGAGCATGCTGCATGATAAATATTAGGTAATGCATCTTGCTTTTTAAGCTGGTGAATTCCTTTTTTAAAGGCCTTAATTTGGTTTTTAATTCTAAAGTAATTGGCAATACTTTCGGCTCCGGCAAAATGGGTGCAAAAGCCACTAAAATCTAAGTAAGCCGAGTTGGCCCTTATATAATCTAAGGTATTACCTAATTGATTAAAAGCAAAGCCTGTTCGGTTCATTCCTGTTTCTAGCTCAATATGCACTTTGGCTTTTTTTCCTTGCTTTTTAGCGGCAATTGCAGCCCGTTGCAATCGCTCTTGATCAAAAACATAAAACTCAATATTATTTTCAATTGCCCAGCCAATTTGCTGATCGTCTAGCATTCCCATAATTAATATATCAGGATAATTATGGGCACATTTTATAACCCGCCAAGCTTCATCAGCACTAAAAACTGAAAAATGATTGATTCCGCACTCCTCGGCAATTGGCACAAAATGCTCAATTCCGTGTCCGTAGGCATTGCCTTTAACTACCGACGATATTTTGGTATGACCTAATTGTGCACTTAAAAACTTTAAATTATTTACCAGCGCCGATTTGCTAATTTCAATTACAGATGTATGAAACATTAGGACGTTTAATTTGATAGTATATTGAAAAAAACTTGCGCTGCAATTGGGGTAATATCATCAGGAAAATCATAATCGGGATTGTGTAGTGCCGGGCAATCTGCGCCACTCCCAACACCAAACATACAGCCTTTAATATGCTCAGTAAAAAGCCCAAAATCTTCTCCCCACTTAAAAGGGGTTGGCCTTTCAATTACACCATAGTTGTTTTTTTGAGCTGCGCTAATTACATTTTTAAGGGCGGTATTGTGATTTATATTGGCCCTAAATTCTTGCGTCCACTCAATTTGGGGTTTTATATTCTCATCATTACATACCTTATGGGCAAGCGTCGTAAGGGCATTTTTAATGCAATCGAGTTGGGTATTGGTCCATGCTCGTATAGTTAATCTTAATTCTCCGTAAAAAGCTGATGTTCCGTAGGCAAAATCATCTCCAAACATGCCATGAGTTGGGGTAATTAGCGTAAACTCATTGCTATTTAAATCAGGCTTAATAAGCTTTTTTGAATCAAGAAGAATTTTTGAAATAGCGTATGATGGATTAAAGCCATGTTCGGGCTCGGCAGCATGCGCCGATTTACCATTTAGTTTAAGCACCATGCTTGCTACCGCGGCTGTAAAGGCATTGTTTTTTACAATAATTTTTCCTTTAGCATAAGCCGGCATGTTATGTAAAGCATAGCAGTAATCAAGTTTTAATGGCTTAAAATTAGGATGGTTCATTACCAATTTTGCGCCTTCGCCAATCTCTTCAGCAGGTTGAAAAAGCAAAACTGCTTTGTTTTTAAGCGCATTTTTTTGCAGCATCATGGCAACCCCACACATAATGGTACTGTGCCCATCGTGTCCGCATTTATGAGCAACTCCCTTGATTTTTGATTTGTGCAAAAACGTATTAACTTCTTGAATAGGCAAAGCATCTGTATCA
>JBMYOR010000343.1:0-3995 GCA_049599535.1 Bacteroidia bacterium
GATTTGGGAAATTTTGGAAAGGGAACAATGACCTTTCTCTACACCAAGGCAAAGGTCTTATATGGCCTTTTACTAATAATAAAATTGTTTATAGCCCAAGAGCATTTACGGGTCAAATAAATTATTACCATACTACAAAGGCTACTTACAAATGGAGTAATAGTGAAACAGGATCATCAATAAATGTAGCTCCAAAAGTAAAAACTACCTATATAGTTGAAGCTTCTTTTGGTACTTGTAAAACAGCTGACACTGTTGAGATTGATGTAGAACAGTATAAATTAAACTTAGGGAAAGATACTTTTATGTGTAAAGGAAGTGTAATTGAATTAAATGCTGGCAAGGTGCCAAGCGGGTCGCAAATAACATGGACACCCGGCAATTCAATTGCACAAAAAGTCAGCTTTTTTAACGCCGGACCAAAACGCGTAGAAGTGAAATCAAGCATAGGATGTATTTACAGAGACACCATCTTAGTTACTGACACGGTGGGGCCCGAAATAGCATTACCTAAAGACACTTTTTACTGTGTAGGTGATTCCTTATTTCTTGAAATTCAAGACAAAAACCAAGAATTAGATTTTGAATGGTCAAATACCAGTTTAGATACTAATACTATTTGGATTAAAGAAGATGGTAGAGTGAATGTAAAAGTTTATAATAAGTATGGTTGCTTTAGTAACAACAAGGTCCTAATAACTGAACACAAGAAACCCACCTTAAACTTATCAAGTCCTAGGGTTTTATGTGTTAATGATTCAATTGAAATTGATTTTTTAAGTACAGATTCAATCACCAATGTTTTATGGTCAAATGGAAAAGGTTCAAACTCAATTTATATCAATGTATCTGATACCTACTCTGTTGCAGTTGTAGATGCTTTTGGTTGTTCAAATTCCGATAGTGCCTATTTTAAGTTAAATCAAAATCCAAAGTTTAGAATAAACGATACTGCTTTTTGCGAGGGTAGCACATTGATTTTAAATGCAAAAAGTTTTGGCTCAAAAACAAAATACGAATGGTCAAATGGAGTGTTTAGTCAAACCAATAGCATAACAAGCGAAGGAAAATATAGCCTTTCTATTACTGATTCAAATAATTGTGTAGGTCAAGATACAGTTACTATCTCGGAGCCTACATCCATTAATTCAATTTCACTTCAAAATAATGCAAGTTGCTTGAACAGTTGCGATGGAAATACAATTGTGAATACAGTGATTCTTTTGATGTTGAATTAAATAAATTACCGAGCATAGATTTAGGTGGAAATAGAGATTTATGTAAAGGAGATTCAATACTTATTAAACCAGCCATCTCTGCTCAAATCATTGACTTTGATTGGAGTTCAGGAGATACAACTATAGATGTATGGGTTAAGAAAGAAGGTGCTTATGTGCTAAATATTGTGGATTCTAAGAATTGCGAAAACTTTGATAACATACAAGTTACTGAGCGTGATAATCCGGTCTTAATGATACCAAGTGATTCTTTTTATTGTGAAGGTGATTCGCTGCTGATTCAAGTTGGTAATTATTTGAGTATTCAATGGTCAAACAACTCGGTTGATAGTTTTGCATATCTACAAAAGGGTAATTATTGGGTTAAAGTAGAAAATGAGTTTGGATGTCAAAAAACAGATTCTATATCTATATCGGAGATTGAAAATGTTGATGCTAATTACTCATATAAATATGTAGATGAACAAAAAGTTGAGTTTAAAAATGAAAGTAAAAATCAAGCAGAAAGCTATTGGAAACTTGATAATGGAATTGTATTAATGGATTCTGCAAGTTTTGTTCATTGGTTTAAAAACGAGGGCGACTACACCGTTTGGCTTGTTGCAAAGAATTATTGCTCTACTGACTCAGTTTCTAAGAAAATTGCCATAACTAAAAGCAGCCTTGATTACGATGTAGAGAGCTCAACACAAGTTTATCCAAATCCATTTGAAAATCAGGTTGTAATTAGATCAGAAAATGAAGTTTCTGAAATTAGGATGAATTCAATTACTGGAAAGGAAATTGGAATTAACACTACTTTTAGTGGGTTTAGCTATATAGTTGAAATTCCAGACAATACTCCTTCTGGAATTTATAATTTGTCCTATACCAAAAATGGAGTTAGAGTATCAAAAACATTGATTAAGCGATAAATATCAGTTCATTAAATGCTGAGTGACCATGGAGCTGTTCAACTTTTTTGTAAGAGTGAAAATTAGCCCTTTGGCTTGGGGTCTAATAATTCTAATGGTTTCATTTATCATGTTCAAGGTTTTCCAAAAAGTTAGAACCAAACAAAAAGCCCCGCTCAATTGAGCAGGGCTTTTAAAGGTTAATTTGTTTTTTGGAGCCGGCTATTTACTCACAATATCCTTACTTTTTAGCTCAATAACTTTACCGTATTGTTCAAGTGCTTCAAGGTCAATTTCTCTTGGGTCACCGCTAATGGCCATTGAGATGGTATTTTGCTGTAAATGCCTGTTGTAAAAATCTACAATATCGCCAAAAGTTAAGTTCTCATACTGCTTTAGCAAGTCAGCTCTTGGATCTGATTCATAACCCATTTGTTGCCACCATGCAATTTTGCTACTTAACGATCTAAATGATGGTTGATCGTTTTGAAGCTTATTGATTAGGTATTCTTTTACCAAGGTAGTTCGCTCAGGCTTTTGTGGCATATTGGTAAGCAACTCGTAATAAATATCCATGGCTTCGTTAGTTTTATCGGCCTGTGTACCAACAAATCCAACAAATCCGCATGGTTTAGTAGGGTAGTTAGGTGTAGTAACCCAAGCTCCGGCAGTGTAAGCTAATGATCTATATTCTCTAATTTCTTGAAGCACTAAACCCGAAAAATCTCCACCAAAATATAAATTAAAGGCATTTATAGCGGCTATTTTATCGGGGCCATACTCAAATTCATTTAATACTAAATATACCTTGCTTTGTCGAGCATTCTTTTTCGGAACAAAATATATAGTGTTTTTATCATGATATTTTGAATGTTTAAAATCTTCGTTATTTACCCTTTTTGGTGTTTCATTTAAGGGAATAAATTCGGCCATTAGATTTGCTATAACTGAGGGCTCTTTTTTACCGCTGTAGTGTATAGCGGCCTCGTATTGGGTGCTTAATTTAAATGCGTCGATAATGGTTTGGGTTTCAAGCTTTTTAAGCTCCTTCATAGTTAGTCTATCTAAATACGAGCTTTTTTTACCAAATCTCATATATTCAAAAAGTGCATCGGCAATGGCATCAGCTTCAGTTTTTTCAAGTTTTCTGTTCGTTTTTTCTCCTTGAACAATTGTTTTAAGGTTTTTATCTTGTAAAGTGGGTTGATTTAATAATTCTCCAACTATGGGTATTACTTGCTCAATGTTTTGTTCTAACCCTTGAATTGAAAAGTAAAAGCGATCATCGGTTACATTAAAACTAAAACTACAATTCAAATAATTAAAAGTATCACGTAGCCTATTGGCGCTTATGTTTTCGGTGCCTGCTAAATCCATTACCATACCGGCATATTTTAGCATTTCAATTTCGTTTGATCCTACCTTGTAGGCTATTTTTAAATTAAAAACATCATTTTTAGGATTGTGCGTATGGTAGCAAGTATGCGCACCTTTAAGGTTGGTTTTGGTTATTGCGTTATTAAAATCAACAAGATTAATTTTTATATTATCGCTTGAAATAGATTTAAAATTAGTGGCGTAATTACTTTCTGCTTCGGCATTTGGTACCACAGGATCGTAATTTGGCTTATTAATTTTTTCTTTTGATGGGTTTAAGTTTTGCTTTGAATAAAAACTAAGGTAATTTTTCCCGTAATATTTTTTTGCAGTTTCAATTATTTCATCTTTCGAAAAATTCATAATTCGCTCAGATGAGTTGAAATAGTCATTTAAATCTAAACCAATAATTTCAGCATTTAAAATGTCAAGTGCCACTTGTTGTTTGCTTTCAAACTTGCGCTGCTCTTGTATATAAATGCTGTTT
>JBMYOR010000344.1:0-224 GCA_049599535.1 Bacteroidia bacterium
GTTCTTCTTGTATGGCTTTCATTTGCTGCTGCAAAAAGTAATCGCGTTGTTGCTTATCAAGATCGGTTTTTACCTTGTCTTGTATTTGCGATTTTATTTCGAGCATTTGTAGCTCTTTGGTTAAGTATTCAAGTACCTTTTTTGCCCTATCGTTTATATCAATAATTTCAAGTATACTTTGCTTCTCTTCAAGACTTACATTAAGGTTTGAAGAAATAAAATTA
>JBMYOR010000344.1:234-3956 GCA_049599535.1 Bacteroidia bacterium
TATGGCCTCTGATGGGATATTGGGCGAAGCATTAATAATTTGCTTTGATAAATCTTTTAAGGTTCTGAAAATTACATCGGTTTGCTCATTACCTTTATCAAAATCGGGCTCATTTATTGGGTTAACATTGGCCGTAAAAAATGGCTCTTCAGATACTATGTTGTTTAGTGTAAACCTTCTTTTGCCTTGAATAATTGCCGTTATATTGCCATCAGGCATTTTAAGCATTTTCAAAATTTGGGCTATAGTACCTACTTGGTTTAAATCTTGGGCCGTTGGATCTTCAACATCAGCTGACTTTTGTGCCAATACGCCAATAATTTTGTTCTCCTTATGTGCCTTTTTAATAAGTGCAATTGATTTATCGCGACCCACAGTAATAGGCGCAACCACTCCAGGAAATAAAACCGTATTTCTTAAAGGTAAAATTGGGATTTCTGAAGGAATATCAGCCGTGTGCATTTCTTCTTCTTCCTCAGGTGATATAAGGGAAATAAATTCTGCTTGATCTTCTGCATCATCGGACATAAATCCGAGTGTCTCTGTTTTTTTTCTGCTCATAGACTTTTCTCTAAACGAAAAGAAGCATCAAAGGTATCCACTTTGATGCCTGAATTCATTGATAAATTAATCTTTAGTTTAAAATTGGGTTAACGGGCATTTGGCTAAAAACAAAGTTTCCGTTAATAACATCAAGTTGCAAATTGCCGCCTTGTGGCACTTTATTAGCCAATATTTGCTTGCTTAGCTCATTTAGCACATTTTTTTGAATGAGCCTTTTCAATGGCCTTGCGCCAAACTCGGTATCAAATCCTAGGCTTGCAAGTGTATCAAGGGCATTGTTTGTTAAACTCAACTTAATGTTGTTCTGTTCTAAAATTTTATTAAGAATATTAATTTGTATGCTTACTATAGACTTTATGTGCTCTTTTAGTAGTGGTTTAAACATGATTATATCATCTACCCTATTTAAAAACTCGGGGCGAATGGTTTTTTTAAGCAGGTTAAACACTTCAACCCTAGTGGTTTCTATGGCTCCAATTACTTCTTGATCAGTTATTCCTTCAAAATTTTGTTGAATTATTTGAGCTCCCAAATTTGAAGTCATAATGATAATGGTGTTTTTAAAGTTGACCACTCGTCCTTTATTATCGGTAAGCCTACCATCATCTAAAACTTGCAATAAAATATTAAAAACATCAGGATGGGCTTTTTCAATTTCGTCTAACAAAACCACTGAATACGGTTTTCTTCTTACCGCTTCGGTTAATTGCCCTCCTTCATCATAACCTACATAGCCCGGAGGCGCTCCAATAAGCCTGGCTACGCTGTGCCTTTCCTGATACTCGCTCATATCAATTCGGGTAATCATTGCATCATCATTAAATAAAAACTCAGCTAATGATTTGGCCAACTCGGTTTTACCTACTCCTGTTGGACCTAAAAATATAAATGAACCTATGGGCTTTTTGGGGTCTGACAAACCTGAGCGGCTTCGGCGTACAGCATCGGCAATGGCTTCAATGGCTTCTTCTTGTCCTACCACTCTTTTGGTAAGTTCACTTTCAAGTTCAAGCAGTTTTTCTCGTTCGCTTTGTAGCATTTTGGTTACGGGTATTCCGGTCCATTTAGATACAATTGCTGCAATGTCTTCAGCTTCTACCTCTTCTTTAATCATGGCACTTTGGGCTTGCATACCCACAAGCTTGTTCTGAAAATTTTGCAAATCAGTTTCGGCTTGCTTTATTTTACCGTATCTAATTTCAGCTACTCGGCCAAAATCGCCACCGCGCTCAGCTTGCTCAGCTTCGAGCTTAAATTGCTCAATTTGTTGTTTGGTTTTTTGAATATTATCAACTACTTCTTTTTCGCCTTGCCACTTGGCTCTTATCGATTTTCGCTCGGTATCAAGTATCGATATCTCGTGGCTCAGTTTATCGAGTTTACTTTGATCTTTTTCTCTTTTTATGGCTTCGCGTTCAATTTCAAGCTGCTGTATTCGTCGCTCAATTTCATCTAGCTCTTCGGGTAGTGAGTCAATCTCTAGCCTAAGTTTAGCGGCGGCTTCGTCAAGTAAATCAATGGCCTTATCGGGCAAAAATCTATCAGATATATATCTATTAGATAGCTCTACTGCCGATATTATAGCTTCATCTTTTACCCTTACCTTGTGGTAGGTTTCGTACCGCTCCTTAAGCCCGCGCAAAATCGACACCGAGTCTTCAACCGTTGGTTCATCAATTACCACTTTCTGAAATCTTCGCTCAAGTGCCTTATCTTTTTCTAAATATTTTTGATATTCGGCCAAAGTGGTGGCTCCTACTGCCCTAAGCATTCCGCGGGCCAATTCTGGCTTTAGTATGTTGGCAGCATCCATGGCGCCTTCGCCGGCTCCCGCGCCCACTAAAGTATGAATTTCGTCAATAAACAAAATTATCTGACCATCAGCGCTTACTACTTCTTTTACCACGGCCTTTAACCGCTCTTCAAACTCACCCTTAAACTTAGCGCCTGCTACCAATGCGCCCATATCAAGGCTAAATATTGTTTTAGTTTTTAAATTCTCAGGCACATCGCCATTTACTATTCTAAAAGCAATACCCTCAGCAATTGCTGTTTTACCAACTCCGGGTTCACCAATTAAAAGTGGGTTGTTTTTAGTTCGACGAGATAAAATATGAATCACACGCCTTATTTCCTCATCACGACCAATTACGGGGTCGAGCTTGCCGCTGCGAGCCAAATCATTTAGGTTTTTAGCATACTTAGCAAGAGCGTTGTATTTGGCTTCGGCGGCCTGATCTGTAACCTTGCTACCTTTACGCAACTGCTCAATGGCTTTTTTAAGCTCTGACTTTGTGGCGCCCGCTTCTTGTAGCATGCTTGCTACCGAATCTTTTAAATCAAGTAGTGCTAGTAAAATATGTTCGACCGATACAAATTCATCAGCCATTTTTTTTGAAATTGAAATGGCATTATTAAGTGCTTTGTGGCTATCGTTTGCAAGGTGTATCTGCCCCCCGGTAACTTTTGGATAAGATGCTATCATATTATCAAGCACTTGTTCTACGCGGGTTGTATTTACATTAAGTCTGTTTAAAAGGTAGGTTATTACGTTTTGATCAACCAGTAAAAGTCCTTTTAAAATATGAGATGTTTCAATGGCTGGGTTAGTATTGCCTTCCGCAATTTCTTGAGCCTTTTGTATGGCTTCTTGCGCTTTAAGTGTGAAATTGTTAAAATTCATCGTTTCCCTGTTTTATTACTTTACATAACTCAAATACCAATCCTTTGTTGATATTTGAAAAAATGGCAGTCAATTATGAATTGTGACTTGACAATGTGTCGATTTATTACTGAATTGCCTGAAATTCGTGACAAACCACACTTGTTTGGCTGACACATGATTTAAGCGAAAAAAAGAATGAGTTGCCATACAACTATTTGTTTGGTAACTAGTTAATGATATACCAGTTTATGAAACTAAGAATATTAAATATTGCTTTATTTGTTTTTTTGCTAGGCGGCATTACAAATGCCCAAATAAAAGCACCTGATACTCCGGGGCCATCGGTTAGTAGCGATACTGATGATGAAGAAGGCGGGTTTGACAAACGAAAACTTTTTACCGGAGGTGGATTTGGGTTAAGCTTTGGAAGCACCACTTACATTGAGTGCTCGCCCACTTTGGGCTATAAGGTTACCGAAAGGCTATGGCCTGG
>JBMYOR010000345.1:0-3940 GCA_049599535.1 Bacteroidia bacterium
TTTTCGATGGTGCAAAACGACCCTGACTTTGTGGTAGTGGGCGAAGGCATAAACTTTACCCTTGAAATGGTGCGCAATGCCATTGATTTTATACTCGAAGGTTCAAAACTTATTGCCACAAACCTAGATCCATCGCCACGTAAAAAAGGATGGAACAACTTAGGTATTGCTGGTATTGTTGCCATGATTGAAAAAGCAACTGGCAAAACTGCCTTTAGCGTAGGTAAACCATCGCCCGTAATGATGCGTATGGCACGTAAACACATAGGCTTAAAAACTGATGAAGTTACCGTAATTGGCGATACCATGGGTACCGATATTTTAGGCGGTGTTTCGGTAGGCTACAGAACCATACTTACACTTAGCGGAATGACAAAACGAGAACAATTGGCCGACTACCCTTTTAAACCCGATATGGTTGTAGATTCAATTGCTGATTTAGAATTACCTTTAAACTGGTGGTAGCCTAATTTTAACAACAGCATTTTTTTTTTTTGAAACTGTAAGTACTTAGTGTAAAAAATACTATTATTGAACAGCCTTTTCAGGCATTTGATGTGGGATTTGTTAAGAGTCGGTGTGGCGCCGACTCTTTTTTTTTACCGCTTATCTAAAAATCCGTCACTCAATCGCAACCCCTAATATTTTCGCGGCTCAATCTTTAGCATTAGATTATGAAATACTTTTTAGTTCCCATTGCCCTAATTCTTGGGCTTTTAAGCGCACAAGCTCAAGAAAAAGATTCGAGCAAAATGTTTTTTGTGAAAAAATTCTATCTCAAAAAACAAGCTAAAGCCATTGCCAATTCAAAAAAGTTTGACACTTACCGTGTATCGGGCTTAGGCCTAGGTTATGCTGCTGTTCAAGATACGAGAATGGCATTACCAGTTTACGATGGGCGTTCAGTGGGCGGAAATTTATGTTGGAAAGAATTTAGCGAAAAATGGTACAACGAAATAAACTTTGAGTTTGCCTACACCAATCCTTCTTTTGAAGGTGGCAGCTACATGTCTTACAACAACTTTAGAATATTGAGTAACCTAAGCTATTTGAGAAAACTCAACGAAAAGAAAATATACATAGGTGCCGGAATTCATTTTGTAGATGGATTAAGAACCTATTCGTACCTTGGCAATAGCTCTTTTAATAATGATCTTATCGTAAGTATAAATCCAGAGCTTAGATATCAATCTGTATTTTCAGTATTCAAAAAGCAGTTTAATTTTTATTCGGGCGTTGCAATAAACGGGTTTAGCTATGTAAATAGAACTCCCGCTTTTTCTATTAGCCTTGATGGTGCAAATAATTACTTTGCCCCAATTGGTCAATTTAATAGAGTAAGAATGGCCACCGGAATACATTGGCGCAAGCGCTTTAGTCAAGAAAACAGAATGGGCTTTGAGTATAGTTGGGATTTCTATTCGTTAAACGAAAACGACGGCCATGTAAAACTTAGGTCTGCTCAACATTTAATTTCATTAAACTTCTGGTTTAAAACAAGATAATTATGAAAAAGCTATTATACCTACCACTTTCTGTTCTAATTCTTATTTCTTGCGAGAGGGCGTTTTTTGAAGAAGTTCCTGAAAACACGCCAAAAAACATTTTTGAACAATCTTGGAATTTTGCCAATCAAGAATACAGTTTCTTTGATTTTAAAGGCATTGATTGGGATTCAGTTTATAATGTTTATGAACCCAAAATTAGCGACGAAATGAGTGACGAAGCTTTATTTGACACCTTATCGAATATGCTTTATTTACTCAGAGATGGGCACGTAAATCTAAAAAGTGAGTTTAACCGCTCAAGAAACTGGACTTGGTATTTAAACCATGCAGATAATTTTGATAAATATGTTTTAGAGAGAAATTATTTCAAAGAAGAGCAGCAGTATTTGAGCTCTTTTATAATATATGATTTTGGCGATGTAGGTTATATATACTACTCTAGTTTCAGCAACTTTGTAAGCTCAAGTGACTTGGATTATGTAATTGATAAGTTTAAAGACCATAAAGGCATTATAATTGACATTAGAGATAATTTTGGAGGCTCACTTTCTAATGTAAATCAAATTGGATCTAGGTTTATTGACACTACCACAGTGGTAGCATTTACAAGAGCCAAAAACGGCCCTGGCAGAGACGATTTTAGCGAATTTGAAGATTTTGAATTCACCTATGATGATTCTAAAACCCATTTTACAAAACCGGTGGTAGTTCTTACCAATAGAAAAAGTTATAGCGCCGGAAATTATTTTCCTACTTGTATGAGTGCTTTGCCAAATGTTACTATTATGGGCGATGTAACTGGTGGCGGCGGTGGAGCGCCTTCATTTACCGAGCTCACTAATGGTTGGCTGCTACGGGTAAGTACAACTCAACTTTTTACAATTGATGGTGTAAATACCGAAGACGGCCTTGAACCTGATATTTTAATAAATGACACCGATAATGAAATGAATGCAGGAACAGACGTAATTTTAGAAGAGGCTTTAAAGTTGATTAGAAATTAGAAATTGCAAAATCATTAAAGCTTTAATTACCCCATATTAGTTATGGGGCTTTTTAATATTGAGTGGGTAAATGGTTTTACAGTTGGTGGTTTTGCTCCGCTCTCAACCATTACTCCAAATAATAAAAAATATAACACCTTAATTATCAATCATTAATATAGATATTGTGATGATATGGGTAATTTATATAACCCATTAAAAACCAAGAAGACCCCTACTTTTGTATTAGTGAAAGTATTAAAAAAAGTATCGCAATTTATAGCATCAAATGCGCTGGCAAAGGCAACCGATAAAATTATTTGTACCGTATCTGGCGGAAAAGACTCCGTAGCCATGCTGCTTTTGCTAAGTGAGCTTGGCTATAATATTTCAATTGCACATGTAAATTTTAATTTAAGGGGTAACGAGAGCCTCGCCGATCAGGAATTTGTAAAACAATTAGCTACTAAATTAAACCTACCTTTTTACCTATTATCGGCAAATACTGTTGCTGAATCCAAGCCAGGAGAATCTATTCAATTAGCCGCTAGGCGCATTAGATATAATTGGTTTAACAAGCTGCTATATGAACTAAAGTATAATAAAATTGCCACTGCACATTCGTCCAACGATAATGCAGAAACTATAATTTACAATCTAATAAAAGGCTCTGGAATTGATGGCATTATTGGCATTCCACCAATAAACAAAAATGTAATTAGGCCAATTTTATGCTTAAACACAAACGAAATTATTGAATATCTAGAATTAAAAAACCAACCTTATAGAACTGACAGCTCTAATAGCAGCGATAAATATAGCCGCAATAAAATACGCCACCATGTTATACCCGTTTTACAACAAATAAACCCCGCTGTTACCAATACGTTGCTAAATCACTCAAGCAGGTTTAGCAGAATAAACACCTTTTACAAACAAGCCATAAATAACGAAAAAACTAATATTTGGACCTATAATGATAACGGCTATTACAAAGCAAAAATATTACCAAATAATGCAGCCTTTTTAAATACCATTATCGAACATTTATTACCACTTAATTTTACTGAAACATCGATTATTAATATTGTAAATGGTAATACATCTGCCCAAGCTATAAGCCCTAAATACAAGCTTTTAAAAGATCGTAACACATTGCTTTTGGCTCAATTAAAAACTATTGAGCCAGTTGAGTTAAAAATTGACTTGAGCCAAAATGGGAGCATTAACACCCCCTATGGCAACTTGAGTTGGCAAATCAATAAAGTATTTAACCAACAAAACCTAACTCAAAAAAATCTGGGCTTTATAAGCTTAGATAAATACAAGGGTGCTGCTATTATTAGAAATATTGCCCACGCCGATAAAATGCAACCATATGGCCTTAAAGGAAATAAGTTAATAAGCGATTTGTTAAGCGATAAAAAGCTCAATTCAATTGAAAAAGAA
>JBMYOR010000346.1:0-3939 GCA_049599535.1 Bacteroidia bacterium
CGACTCACATACATAAAAAACTCAGGTATATTACCTGCAATGGCATTACCTTGTATGTATAGTTTGCCTCCTATATAAATGGTTATAAGATTACACAATCCGATTAGCAAAATAATTAAAGGAATAAATAAGGCATTTACTTGTACTAATGATAAAGCTCTCTTTTTGTATTCTTCAGTTTCGTTTTCAAAAGTTTTAGTCAATTTAATTTCGGCAGCAAAAGCCTTTATTACCCTAATGCCGCTATACATCTCTTGCACGTAGGTACTTATTCTACTCATTTGCTCTTGCAAAAGCGTGCTGCGCTTGTGTATAATCTGATTTACAAAATAAATGCTCACAGCAAGCACGGGCATTGGTATTAACACATACCAAGTGAGTTGCGCATTAACCGAAAACATTACTATTAATACCAAAATAATATTGCTAGTAAAATTGATGGTATACATAATACCCGGGCCCAAGTACATACGCACCGCACTTACATCTTCGGTAAGCCTGGCCATTATGTCGCCCGTATTGTTTCTTCTGTAAAACGATAAACTTAGTTTTTGCAAATGATCATACAAATCATCTTTTAGGTGTTTCTCAATTTTGCGAGAAACTACAATTAGCATTTGCCGCATCATAAACATAAAAACCCCACTAAGTAATGCCAAGCCCATAAACTGCAGGCTAAACATAAAAAACTCCGTATTGTACGATCCGTCTTTTAACAATCCGTTTGGCCCTTTTTCTTGCACCACATTTTTAACCCCTTCGGTAAGGTCTCTCACAATTTCGGGCTGCAAAACACCAAAATAATTAGAAAGCACCACAAACACCAAGCCCGCCAAAAGCTGCCATTTGTATCGCCATAGGTAGTGGTTTAATGATGCTAACTCTCTCATTGTATTTTATAAATCTACTGCAACATTATTGGGATAAGTTGACACATGAGTTATTGATTTGTTTAAAAATTGATTGTTTGCGATAATAAATGGCTTGTACGTTTTAATGATTACTTGCCCCTACTAATTGGACGTAAAACTTTGCCAATGGTTCAATTCAATTACATACTTGCGTAAAACCAATACTGTTTACTACTTCCTATTTGCAGTATGGTTACTTTTGCACCGTTCTTTTATTTGATGATTAAAACAAAACTCGACAAATGACTATGACAGCATCTCCCGCCGTTGAAACATCAAACTTTGTGTTTGATAAACTCGAGCAATACGATTATGAACAAATCGTAATGGTTCAGGATAAATCTACTGGATTAAAAGGTATTATAGCAATTCACAACACGGTATTAGGCCCCGGTTTAGGTGGTACAAGAATGTACAACTACGCCAATGAGCAAGATGCCATTGTTGATGTATTGCGCCTTAGCCGCGGAATGAGCTATAAAGCAGCCATTTCAGGTTTAAATCTTGGTGGTGCAAAAGCAGTTTTAATTGGCGATCCCAACAAACTTAAATCAGAAGCATACTTTAGAAAATTTGGTAGGTTTATAGAAAACCTAAATGGTAAGTACATTACTGCCGAAGATGTAGGTACTACTACCAAAGACATGGAGTACATTGCTATGGAAACCGAAAATGTAGTAGGCTTACCTGAGATTCGTGGTGGTGGTGGCGATCCTTCGCCAGTTACAGCGTATGGCGTGTACTTAGGTATGAAAGCCAGTGCAAAAACAGCTTACGGTAGCGACTCGCTTGAAGGCAAAACCATATTGGTTGAAGGCGTAGGTAAAGTGGGCACTTACCTTGTTGAAAGATTAGCCAAAGAAGGTGCAAACATTTTAGTATCAGACGTATACGAGCCGGCGGTTAAAAACGCTTGCGAAAAATACGGCGCCAGCGCGGTAGCCGTTAAAGATATTTTTGATACCCAAATGGATATTTATGCCCCAACCGCAATGGGCGCAACGGTAAATCCCGATAGTATTGCCAAAATGAGCTGCCAGATAATTTCAGGCGGAGCAAATAACCAATTGGCACAAGAAGATAGAGATAGCCAATTGCTTAAAGAAAAAGGTATTTTATATGCACCCGATTTTTTAATTAATGCCGGTGGTTTAATTAATGTTTATACCGAATGGAATGGTTATAACAGAGATATAGCCATGTCAACCACCGATAATATCTACGATTCTACTTTAGCTATTTATAAAACCGCATCAGACAATAATTCAACAACTTTAGAAGCCTCAAAACATTTGGCCGAAAAAAGAATTGCTGATGTTGCAAAAGTTCAGTCAACTTACTAATACAGCGAATGCTTAACAGAAGACAAGTTCGATTAAAAGTAATGCAAGTATTGTACATGCACCAGCAAGGTGGCAATGATGCATCAATTACCGAACTTCAGAAAAATTTTGATGCACAGGTAGAGAAAATGGAGAAACTCTACCTGTACTACCTCTCATTTATTAAAGAGCTTGACCACCAAAGTTTACTTTATGACGAAGACGTAAGAAACAAATACGTTGAAGCATCGAGAACATCTACAGAGCACTTAAGATTACGAGAAAATCCAATTGTAAGAGTTATTGCCGATAGCGAAGAGTTGGATAAGTACTTACAGAAAAAAGACGTAATGTTTAACCATGACGTTGATGATGGTTTGGTGCAAAAGGTATTTTACGATTTAAAAAACAGTGAGTTTTATAAAGATTACTTGCAGTTTGTAAATCAACCCGGCCAGCATCAAGAGTTGGTTTTACACATATTTAAACATTACTCAGAGAATTTTCAGCTATTTGAACAACACTTTGAAGAAGAGTTTACCAACTTTTTTGATGATAAAAAACTAGTAGCCAGCATGTTAAAGAAAACTATTCAAAACATAATTGGCGAAAAAGACAGTTTTTTAATTGAATTTGTGCAAGACTGGGAAAACACCATTGGATTTGGCCATGACCTAATTACCAAGGTTATTAATCATGCAAAACTTTTAAACGACATGATTGAATCAAAAATCCTTAAATGGGAACCAGGGCAGGTAGCTATAATGGATAGAATTATACTGAGAATGGGCATTGCCGAATTCAAATATTTTGAATCAATACCATCTACCGTTACCATTAATGAATATGTTGAACTGGCTAAAAACTACAGCCCACCCAATAGCAAAAAGTTTATTAACGGCGTGTTAGATACAATAAACCGAGAATTAGCCCTTAAATCAAATAAAAAGTAGCTTAAATTCTAAATTTGAATCACCAAACTAAAAAATCAAAAATGAAAGCCACGTATTTCACCTTGGTATTCTCATTAGTCTTTTTGGCATTTGCTTGTGATCAAAAGCAAAAAGAAACCAGTAATTCTACAGAAACACCTGAAGCCATTGACCCCAAAATTATTGAAGAATCGAACCCGCATACTGCCGATGGCGATGCGAGTATACAAGAACTGGCCGAAGTAAAATTTGACCACACCCGACACAATTTTGGTAAAGTGTATTACAAGCAAAAAGTGCTTTATAACTTTAAGTTTGAAAACACTGGCGAAAAAGATCTTATCATTTTAGATGCAAGAGCATCATGCGGGTGCACTACTCCTGAGTGGCCAAAAGAGCCTATTAAGCCAGGCGAAACCGGCACCATTACCGTTGGATTTAAATCAACATCAAAAGGGCCATTTAACAAATCAATTACCGTTGATGCCAATACATCTCCAAAAAGTACTGTATTGCACATTAGCGGCGAAGTATTAGAAGATAATTAATAAACAGATAAAGTAGAAATCATGGCAGGCGGAAACAGTAGCTTTCTAATAATGATTGTTCTAATGTTTGTGGTAATGTATTTTTTTATGATACGACCACAACAGAAGAAAATGAAAGAAATGAAACAATTCAGAAACAATCTTGAAAAAGGTAAAAAAGTTGTTTCAACAGGCGGAATTCACGGAAAAGTAGTTGAAGTTAAAGAAAACAATACAGTTCTTGTAG
>JBMYOR010000347.1:0-3936 GCA_049599535.1 Bacteroidia bacterium
TCATTTAATAATTTTTTTTCGTTAAAATTTTCTACTGAGGTACCGCAATCTAAATAAATAAAAGATTTAAAAGGCTGAATCATAGTCCCTGATAAAAAAAAATCATTTACACTTGTAAGTAGTTGATGAGCAGTGGGTTGGTTCTTTTTAGTTTTTAGTTTTCAATCTTTAACATGCATTAGTCGCACTTTTGAGCCCGGTTGTAGGTTTGCACCTTACAAATACAAATACAAGCGCGCAATTAAATGGCATATACATTAATCGAAAAGGTAGTTGAAAAACAGGGCGAGGTAAACATACCCTATCATAAATACGAGCTTAGCAATGGTTTAAGCGTTATTATACATCAAGATCACTCAACGCCTTTGGTGCATGTAGATGTAACCTACCACGTAGGCAGTGGCCGGGAAGAAATTGGCAAGTCAGGCTTTGCGCACTTTTTTGAGCATATGATGTTTGAAGGTTCAAAACATGTGGGCAACAATAAGCACTTTAAATACATATCTGAAGCAGGCGGTACCCTTAATGGCAGCACCAATCGCGATAGAACAAACTACTACGAAACCTTACCAAAAAATCAACTTGAGCTTGCACTTTGGCTTGAGAGCGATAGAATGGGTTTTTTACTTGATGCCGTAACGCAAGAAGGATTCGAAAATCAACTTTCGGTAATTAAAAACGAAAAATCGCAACGATACGAAAACCAGCCCTATGGCATGCTTAGCCAAACTACCCAAGAAAATTTTTATCCTTTAAACCACCCCTACTCTTGGACCACTATTGGCTATACCGAAGATCTTGACCGAGTAACTTTAAATGATCTTAAAGAATTTTTTGCTACTTGGTATGGGCCCAATAATGCAGTGCTTACCATTGGTGGCGATGTTGAAATTGAAGAAACTTTAAAGCAAGTTGAGAAATATTTTGGAAGCATACCTAGGGGGCCTGAAGTGCAAAAACCAACCTTTAATGATTTTACTATAGATAAAACGCGGTACGTATCTTATAAAGATCAAGTGCGTTTTCCGATGTTGCAAATTACTTTGCCTACCGTAAAAGTGTATCATAAAGATGAACCCGCTCTTGATATTTTAGCTGATATTTTGGGTAATGGAAAAAACGCATTGCTTTACAAAGCTTTTGTAAAAACTCAAAAAGCGGTTCAGGTATTTGCAAGCAATTATTGTTACGAGGGTTCGGGCGAGTTTAGGCTTGGTGTTTTGGCCTATCCAAATCAATCATTAGCTCAAATAGAAAAAGAGATTCATGAAATTTTGGCCAATTTGGCAATCGAAAAAATTAATACTGAAGATGTAGAGCGCACAAGGGTAAAGTACTATTCTCAAATTTTGTACTCATTTGAAAGCGTAAAAAACAAAGTAAGCCGATTGGCGGCATACCACACATTTGCCCCTAAAACCAATTATGCCAATATTGATGTAAACCGCTACAAAAATGTGCAAGTAAGCGATGTTGAAAATGTGTTTGAAAAGTACATTTTAAACCAGGCATCACTTAATGTTACTTTTTATGGTAATGAGCATGAGCATCTTTTGCCCGCGGCCGATAATCATAGTTTCAAAAGAGTTGGCCTTGATCAAATAAGACATGCCAAAGGCAATGTTTTAGCTCCAATTATTAAAGATTCAATTAACAGAAACATAAAACCAAAAGGCGGAGAAGTGCCAACGGTACAGTTTCCTGATTTATTTGAATTAAACTACCAAAATGGGGTAAAGTTAATGGGAGCTCATAATGCAAAGAGCCCCACAATAAGCATGACGTTTAACTTTAGTGCTGGTAGTATTACCGATCCTAAAGGGCAATGCGGTAGGTCAAGTTTGTATGCAAAAATGTTTAAAGAGTCTACCCAAACGTTGTCGGCCGAAGATGTGAGCAAAAAGCTAGAATCCTTGGGCTCATCAATTTCGGCTTCAAACAGTAAAGAGCATTTTACAATTAGCGTTAAGAGCCTTAAAGCAAATGCCGCTAAAACCGTTGAAATTGTAAAGGAGCTTTTGAGTAGAAGTACCTTTAATATCGAAGAGTATAACAGAAATTTAAATGAGCATAAGGAGTACTTAGCTTATCAAAAAGATGAAGTTGACATAATTGCCAACCGAGCTTTTTATAAAGCCATTTATGGCCAAGGGCATGTTATGGGTAACTCTACAAGCGGAAACATTGAAGATGCTGAAAATATTACCATTGAAAGCTTGCTACAATACAAGCACAATTATTTAAATCCTGATAATTGTAAGGTAGTGGTAAGCGGAGCTATTGACAAAGATTATGCTCAAGAGTTGTTCGGCTTTATTAATTCATGGAGCGGCGTATCGGCAAAAGCTGTTACAGTACCTACACCTAATTTTAGTGTTGCAGGCAAAATAATAATAAAGCACAAGGCATCGGCGCCACAGTCTGAGATTAGAATTGGTTATCCGGCAATGCCATTTGATGCCGACGCAGAGTTTTACAAAGCTTCAATTATGAATTACCCTTTGGGGGCGGCATTTAATAGCCGTATTAACCTAAACTTAAGAGAAGATAAAGGGTACACCTATGGGGCACGATCATATTTCAGTGGTGGAAAATTTCAAGGTCCTTTTGTAGCATCAGCAGCCGTTGCTGCTAATGTTACCGCAAATGCTGTAAAAGAGTTTTTGTTTGAAATTGAAAACTACTGCAAAAATGGAATAACAGAACAAGAGCTTGAATTTACTCAAAAAAGCTTGCTTTACAGAGATGCACTTAAGTATGAAACCAATGGACAAAAAAATCAGTTGATGCTTAAAATGCTCGATTTTAACCTTGATAAAGAATACGTTGAAACTCAAAAGCAATTATTGGCTAATATCGCAACGAGTGAGATTAACAGCCTTGCCCAAAAATGGCTTAATATTAATAAGATGGTAGTTGTAATTGCAGGGGATAAAGATATAATTAGCAAGCCTTTAGAAGAGCTGGGATTTGGTGAAGTAATAATATTGGAAGAAAACACAATTAACGTATAAATCATGAGAGTTTTAAGCACCTTGTTGGTATTGATTGTAGGTTTAGGAAATGCAGTTGCCCAACAGTTTTTTGATCCAGTAGATATCAAGTATTCGCTTGATTATTTAGGAGATAATGAAGTTGAAGTATCAGTTTCGCTTGATATTGAAGAAGGTTGGCATACTTACAGCCTTACCCAAGATAATCCAATGGGGCCGTTAGCTACTGTTTTAGAAGTAAAAGACAGTTCGGTTTACAAAAAAATTGGTGGGCCTTATTCGCCATCAAAAGTGCATAAGGAGTTTGAGCCCGCATTTGATATGGAAGTTGAGTACTATGATAGCAAAGCGGTTTTTAAACAAAAAATTAAATTAACCAATACTACCACCAAGGTAAATGGCGTATTCGAATATCAGGTTTGTAATAACGAGAGATGCTTACCACCAGCATTTGAACCATTTGAACTGGAGGTAAAAGATGGTTATTACGTTGCCGCGGTTCAAACTGATGAGCGCGCAACCAGTAATATTAATTTTGGTTCGGCTCCTGCCGATGAAGATGAAAATGAGATTGAAGGTGAAATGTTTGACCCTGTTTCGTGGAATTTTAGCGCAAAGAATTTAGGTGAAAACATTATTGAAATTACAGCAAAGCCAATTATTGAAGAAGGTTGGCATCTTTATGCTGATTTGGGTCAAGATTTACCAATACCCACCACATTTTGGTTAAAGGATTCGGTTGATGGCTACAAATACACCATTGAAGGTGAAAACTGGCTAGAACCGGCACTTACAAACGATGAAAAACACATGGACGAGTTGTTTGGTGTTGAAGTAGCTTATGTAGGTGGTGAAAGAGTTTTTAAGCAAAAAGTACGTTTAAAAGAAGCATTAACATCAATATCAGGTGAGCTTGAGTATCAAGTATGCGATGATCAAAGGT
>JBMYOR010000348.1:0-3933 GCA_049599535.1 Bacteroidia bacterium
ACTTATTAATAATGTAAACTTTGAATTTAATCAAAATTGTTGGGATATAGATTTTGAAAATAATATTGCATATTTTAAAAATGATAAAAATAAAGATAAAACTATTGTATTATCAACACATAATTTAAATTTTTTAAAATATCAAGACTTAAATAGTGAGCGGCGAGGTACTTTTTGGGATAAAATTTAGGTCTATTGCCATTTTGTCTACTTAATAAATACCCCTGCCAGTCAGTAAGTTCAGTGTAAATATTTTGGTAGTTAAAGCGCCATATTTTGGTATTTACTCTAAGCTGTAAATAATCTTTTGCGAAATCAGATAGAATTAAAGAGCGCATTCCATTGCCAATAAAGTTTCTCGAATGGCCAAATGTCATTTTTACATGGTCTTCAACGGCATTGAATGTAATGTGACCACGTGCAGTGTAATGATCATATCCACGTTCACCAAAACCTTTTGTAAATCCTTCTCCTGGTAATCTTCTGTAATGGTCAATATAATCATTTACATAAGTTGGGTAGCGTGCTTGGTTCTCAGATAAGTAGGTGTAAAATGACAGTTTATGTAATAAATTTCCTCTTACTTCAAGGCCTCGTTCATTTTTAAAAATTGTACCATCTACCTCATAATCACGCTCCCAGCCTTGGGTGTATAATATTACGGGGTTTACAAACACTTGAAATTTATCTTGATTTAAGGCAAATAGATTCCCAGGATCTTTATAAAATGTATTTAGAAATGGTTTTCGCTTGGCGGTATTTACTTTTTCTTTTGCCCAACCGGTATTATCATTCATTAAATACTTAAAGTTAAATGAGTCTGTACCATATATAAATAGCTCTTTATTCTTTTTTAAATACCGTGCTGCATCGCCTCTATGCATGGGTTGAATGTTAAAATGGGTCTTATTATTTAACAAACCCGATCTTATTTCTCCCCTTACAAGCATATAATTGCTCAGCGATTGATTAGGAAGAAGGGGAGATTGTGATTGAGCATTTTTTGCCAATGCTAAAATTAAAAGAAAAGGAATTAGTTTATGCATTTAGCCAATAATTGAGTTTTAAAACAAGTGTTGAGTTTTCGGTGTAGTTCGATTGCGTATTAATTCGCTGATTAAATACTATGAATAGGTCAGACATAGGTTTAAATCGGTATTGTAATCTGTTGTTTACTGCTAAAAGGCGATTTTGCTGATTGTATTGTAACAAACTCGTGAAAAATAGTTTACGGGTAAAAGAAATGTCCATTCGTGGGCTAATCAGCATTAAATTGTCACTTTGATATGGCGTAGGCATTTCAAGGTAATTAAAACCCGCATTTAGCGAAAACTGTAAATACGGTTCAAACCTATATTTAAAACTGCCGCCATAGGTGTATTTGTGTCCTAAATAAAAAGAGCCATACTGACCATAAATACTAAAACTTAATTTTTTTCTACTTGCAGGAGTAAAAGCAAATGAAACATCTTGCCATTCATATTCTCCAACTGAGAATTTAAGTGTATCTGTGGCAATAGGATTAAAGGGCTCTAACAATCTTACGTAGGTTGATGCTGTTCTTAAATTAAGCTTTGCGGTGTTATTAAACTGAAAAATGTAACTAAATTGAAGAAATTGATCGGTTTTTTCAAAAGCTTCATTGCTATACATATCATAGTATAATCTAGGACCATGCCGATTAAGAATTCCGTGCTTTGGATAAAAGTTTTTTTGCACCCAAGGCTCAAGCCGCCAATAGCCTCTACCTTCTCTAGGAACAAAACCCACATCGGCCTGATAATCTTTGCATACGTATTCATGATTCCATACAATATTATAGGTACGTCCGCTGTAGCTAATCCAACTTGCATGGGCATTCTGAAAATTGTTATTATCATCAGAGAAACTTTGATGGTAAAACAATTTGCCTTTCCACCTATTGTCTTTTGATAAAAGATTGTAATCTAAACCAACTACTCTGTTAAAGTTTTCTTCGCCATTTTTTGAGAAGCTCTGTTTGTTTACTAAAATACCAGCAATATTGCTTCCGCCAATTTGTCTCTGAAAACAAGCCACGGTAAAGTTTTCAGGAGCAAGGGTGTCTTTTTCTGCTGTTTGTACATTAAGCATTCCAACCCTTAAATTTTTATTGAGTTTACCGCTCAAGCGGGCACCAAAATAAATGGGCACTAGTTCTCCATCTGCCGATAAGCCTATTCTACGTGAGAAGAACGGTCTAATTCTAGAGAAGCCAAAATTTGAAAACAAATCGCTATTCTCTATAAAAAAATTTCTTCTTTCAGGAAAATACAGGCTAAACCTATCAAGGTTAATTTGTTGGGCATCAGCTTCGGCTTGCGAAAAATCTGGGTTAAAAGTAAGATCCAAGTTCATTGAAGATGATAGGCCAATTTTTACATCGGCTCCAGCATTTAAAACGTTGTTGTTACCTTCTGTAATATCATTTTGAAAACCGCCTGTGGCATACGGAATTATACTGATGTTTTTTTTTGATTCAGGTATTTGCTGTTCCCATTTTAAGGTACCTGCATATACTAGCGCATTTGGATCAAATTCACGGGGCACGTAATTCCAGCACGATCTTTCATTAGCGGCAATATCTACTCTAATAAAGTTTATGCCCCATTTAGTGCTGTTAAAATCATATCTAATCGATCTGAATGGAATTTTGATTTCAACAATCCAGTGGTCATCCTTTAAACTCGTTTTTGCAATCCATGCATTGTCCCAAATGGTATTGAGTCTTGATCCACTATGAATCATGGCTTCAGACTGTGCCCCCTTTAAGTTTACTGTAAATGCAAACCCATTGGTATTGTCAAGTAATGGATCAAAAATCACTGAAAAAGCATCATTTATATCTCTGCTAAAATCGCGGTTTAGCGATCTAACTGACCTCGGGTTTTCAGCACTGAAATAACATATTGCTGCCACATAAACTGCATTGCTAGTGTAAACAACCGATGTTTTGGTTTGTTGTGTTGCAGGTAAAGTATCATGCGGATAATTAAGCTGAAATTCGCTTGCCCAAGCTGAAGTTTTCCAAACGTTTTCATCTAATACACCATCAATTATTATTTCAGAATTGGCTTTTAAAGCAATTATGTTTTTTTTTTCGGTTTGAGAAAAAACAACAATGGGTAAAAAAATAAAGAGTGCTATTGCCGCCTTATTCATATCTCAAACTTTCAATTGGATCTAAAGTAGCCGCCTTTCTGGCAGGTAAAAAACCAGCCCCAATACCTACAAAACCACATAAAACAAATGATATTAAAATCCATTGATAGGGGATATTAGCATCTAGGTTTAATAGTACTATTACGGCATTGCCAATAATAATTCCGAATATAATGCCAAACAAACCGCCTAAAAGGCTAATTATGGTGGCTTCGCTTAAAAACTGAAGCCGAATAAGTTTAGAACTTGCGCCAACAGCCATTCTTGTGCCAATCTCTTTTGTTCTCTCGGTTACAGAAACAAACATTATATTCATCAAGGCAATTAAGGCTCCACTAAGCGTTATCATACCTATTATTACAGCTGCGTAGCTTACAAAGCTTAGGTTTTGTTCAAGCAAATCTTGCAAACTTTCGCTTTTCTGAAAAGCAAAGTTGTTTTTTTCTCCTGGTTTAAGTTTTCTTACAATTCGCATGGCGCCAGTGGCTTCAGCAATGGCTTGTTCAAGAAAAAATACGTCAGAAACGGATACTTTTATTCCATAATTATTACCAAGCGACGAAGAGAAGTTTTTTCGTGCTGATTGTAAAGGAATAATAGCCATTTTGTCTAATGACATACCAAAAGAGCTGCCTTTGGCTTTAGTTATACCAATTACCGAGTACTTAATATCGTTTAAATAGATTTCACGACCTAAACCCAAATGATTTTCAGAAAAAAGCAAATTATTTAACTCTCTACCAATTACGGCTA
>JBMYOR010000349.1:0-3928 GCA_049599535.1 Bacteroidia bacterium
AGATATTTTCTTGGTTGAATTTTTTCAGCAATTAAAACCATATGCACTTTTGCTGGCCATTTTCCTTGTGGTTTTTGAAATCATTTTAGGTGTAGCTCTGCTTATAGGTTTCCTCCCAAAACTTACAACGCTCAGTCTTTTGATTGTCATTGTGCTTTTCACTTTTCTCACATGGTATTCAGCGACATACGATAAGGTGACAGATTGCGGTTGCTTTGGCGATGCCATACCCCTAACTCCTTGGGGCTCTTTTACAAAAGATATAATTCTGTTGGTTTTTATTATTATTTTAATAATAGGCGAGAAGTATATAAAACCCATATTGAGTTCAAAAACAACCAATTATATTACCATCGGCGGAACCGCCTTATCGCTAATATTTCCAATTTATACTTACACTTACCTGCCAGTAAAAGACTTTAGACCCTACAAAATTGGCGCTGATATTGAAAAAGGAATGGAAACCATTAGGCAACCAGTAGTTGAAATGATTTTTGTTTATGAAAAAAATGGTGAGCAAATTGAGTTAACTACTGACCAATTGGCTACAGTTGAAGATTTAGGTAGCTATACTTTTATCGAAAGAAAAGATAAGGTAATTGACCCGGGCGAGCCTGCGCCCATTCATGATTTTATTCTTAACGATGAAACCGGAATGGATGTAACCAATGTGTTTATTGATTATGATGGTTATAAACTGCTTACTGTTCAATATGATTTAGATAAAACTGATTTGGCTGCACAACCCTTGCTCGAAGCTCTTGCAAGCACCTTAGAAGAGCAAGGAATTAAATGCTATCATGTTTCAGCAGGGAGTAAATCACAGATCGAATCGCTTAATACAACACTTAGCTATTATACCGTAGATAAAACCACCTTAAAAACCATTGTGAGAAGCAATCCGGGTTTGGTGCTGTTTAAAGATAATGTTATAGCAATGAAATGGCCTAGTACTCGGTTTCCTTCAATTGATGAAGTAATGAGCTACGTAAAGTAGTAAATAAGTGACTTAGTGAATGAGCGACTTAGTAACTAAGTTTTTGGTGCATCTCTTAAAGAAGACGCTCGATTTTAAGAATTAAAAAGGTAACTTGAAATTAAACGATTTATTGACAATGTACAGACTTATTCACTCATATACTGAGTCACTAAGTCATTAAAAAATAATTGATGAAAGTATTTCTAATAGGATTTATGGGCTCAGGCAAAAGCACTTATGGCAAAAGGCTGGCAAAGCAGCTTGGTTATGAGCATATTGACCTTGATAACCTAATTGAAGAAAAAACGGGTAAAAGCATTGGCAACTGGTTCGAAAACGATGGAGAAGATACTTTTAGAGCCAAAGAAGCTGATGTGCTTAAAACCCTTGCAGATGAAGAAAATGTGGTGATCTCGACTGGTGGCGGTGCAGCTTGCTATTTTAATAATATGGCGTGGATGAACGAAAATGGCTTTACCGTTTATTTAAAACTACTTGAACCGCAGTTGCTTAAAAGATTAAAAAAAGGCCAAGAAACAAGACCACTAGTTGCAGATTTGAGCGAGAAAGAATTGGCACTGTTTATACACGAAAGGTTAAACGAGCGATCGCAATATTATTGCCAAGCCCAACTTGTAATTCAGCCTGAGCAGTTTCAGGCCAAAACCTTGGCTGAGTATATAAAAGCAGTGTAGTGCAACGGGTGCAAAAGGCTAAGCAGCTTTATCCATTTTTAGTTGAAAACTTGAATTTGCAACCAGCAGATTTGCTTTTAAAGTATAAATCAAAGTTGGGTGCCGATGCACATTTTGCAGCGGTGCAGCTTAATGGGCTAAAGCGTGCCCAAAAAAAAATTCCTACTTGGTTTGCCAATAATGCAACGTTATACCCGCCAAACATAAATCTTGAGCAATCGTCAGGTGAGCTTACGGCACTTTACAAAGGGCAATTTTTTAAGTCAGTAAAAACGAGTGCCGACCTAACGGGTGGCTTTGGGGTAGATTCTTGGGCTATTGCACAGCAAGTTGAAAGGCATAATTATATTGAGCCAAATGCCGAATTACTTGAAATTGTCAAATCAAACTTCACAGCGTTTAATATTCAAAACTCAAATTTTAACATTCAAACGGCGGAGGAGTGGTTGGCTCAAGAACAGAAAGTTGACGCTATTTATATAGATCCATCGAGAAGGGTTGAAGGGCAAAAGAAATTTAAGCTTAGCGAATGCACGCCAGACGTAGTAGGTTTACAAAACGACATTTTAAAACTCAGTAATAAGGTTGTGCTTAAGCTTAGCCCACTTGCCGATTTGTCAGCGATTGTGAATGAGTTAAGTCAGGTAGTTGAAATTCATGTAGTGGCGTTAAAGAATGAAGTGAAAGAGTTATTAGTTTTACAACAAAGTGGCTTTAACGGCTTAGCGAAAATTATAGGGGTTAATATTTTAGATTATAACAATTGTGCTCGGTTTGAATTTAAATCAATTGATGAAAAAAAGTGTAAAATTGCTTATTGCAACGTTAAAAAGTACGTTTACGAGCCCAATGCTTCAATTTTAAAGGCCGGTGCTTTTAATTTAGTAGGTAATCGTTTTAACCTTGAAAAACTACATCCTAATACGCATCTTTATACATCTGAGCACTTAATTGATAATTTTATGGGTAGGGCTTTTGAAGTTATCGATTATAAACCCCAAAAGGTTAATATAATATCGAGAAACCATCCATTAAAACCAACTCAATTGGCCAAAAAGTATAAGGTGAAAGAAGGAGCGTTAGATGAATATTTACTGGCTTTTAGAGATACAGAAAAGCCTAAGGTAGTGTTTTCAAAAAGGCTATACTAAGCCACCTTTTTTAAGGTCATTTTTTCTGAGAAAAACCCTTTAACAATAAGGCTGTTGAGTACTTGCTCATTAGCCTTTATAATTTGCACATTTTCTTGAATATCAAAATCTTCCCAAATTATATTATCTATGGTATTTAAGTCATGGTCTTGCGGCATAAAATAAACAACTAGATTTCCTAATAAATCGGGTTTTAATATTGAAATAACCGATAAATTGCTCTCAATACGCTCAAGTACATAAAAGCCATCATATTTTTTAAGCTGAAAACTTTTTGACAACTCATCTTCAATTTCGAGATTGGCATTTAAATTAAAAAAGTCAAGTTTGTTTTCTTCAATTTTTAAACTCCAACCCATTTCAGATTGATATTGTCCGCAAAGCGAATCAGGAAACTTAAAATATGTTTTTCCGTGCTTGTCAGCAAAAATGAATTTCACTTTTGAATATGATAATGTGAGAAAAGTTATTAAGAACATTATCGAGTGTTTCACTGCCTATTTTTTTTGCTTATTAATTATGTTATCGAAATAACACATTAAATACGTGAGAGCCATGCGTATTGTTATTAAACAGACCCGTTAGTATTGCTTAAAATGAATAAGTGTGCACCACTTTAGGATAAGTGTACCTAATACATCTTAGATCCTAATTTACAAGTTGCTTTTAAATATTTTAACGGCAATGGCTAGTAAAATAATACCAAACACTTTTCTTAAAATGGCGAAACCGCTTTTGCCCAGTTTTTTTTCGAGCCACGAGCTTGATTTAAGCACCACATAAACCACAAGTAAATTGGCAATTATTCCTATTAAAATATTTTGAACTTGGTAAACTGCCCTAAGCGACAAAATTGTAGTGAGCGTACCCGCCCCCGCAATTAACGGAAAAGCCAACGGTACTATTGACCCTGAACTGGTTTCGCTGGGGTCTTCTTTAAAAAAGGTAATTCCCAAAATCATTTCTAAGGCTATAATAAACATTACTATGGCGCCCGCTACGGCAAATGATTCAACATCGAGCCCAAATAGCTCAAGTATTGATTGGCCTAAGAATAAAAAAATCACCATAATGCCACCTGATACAGCAGTGGCTTTTTCTGA
>JBMYOR010000350.1:0-3899 GCA_049599535.1 Bacteroidia bacterium
GTAGTGAATTGCGCTATTCAAGAAGATGTTCAAGCTATCGCAATGACATCATATCAAGGAGGGCATATTGAATACTTTAAGTACATGTATGACTTGCTTAAAGAGAAGGGGGCATCTCAAATAAAAATTTTTGGTGGTGGCGGTGGAGTAATTCTTCCTGAAGAAATAAAGGAATTAATGGAATACGGTATTTGCCGTATTTATTCACCTGATGATGGTAGGGAACTGGGCTTGCAAGGTATGATTAACGATATGGTGAAAAGGTGTGACTTTGCAACCGGATCGAATCTAAACGGTGAGTTTAAAAGTTTAGTTGATAAGGACTCTTTAGCGATTGGTAGGGTTATTTCAGGTGCAGAAAACTTTTTTTCTGAAAATCAAACATCTTTTGATGCTATTGCGGCCAAGGCAGAATCTACAAATACACCAATATTAGGCATTACTGGTACAGGAGGTGCTGGTAAATCATCAATGGTAGATGAGTTGGTACGCCGGTTTTTAATAGATTTTGATGATAAAAATATCGCTATCGTATCGGTAGATCCATCAAAAAGAAAAACAGGAGGTGCCTTGTTGGGCGACCGAATTAGAATGAATGCCATAAAAAATCCAAGAGTGTACATGCGCTCATTGGCCACAAGGCAAGCCAATTTGGCACTATCAGCTCACATTAAGCATACCATAAATATTTTAAAGGCTGCCAAGTACGATTTAATTATACTTGAAACATCAGGAATTGGACAATCCGATACCGAGATCATTGATCACTCTGATGTAAGTCTTTATGTAATGACACCAGAATATGGTGCAGCAACTCAACTTGAGAAAATAGATATGCTTGATTTTGCTGATGTTATTGCAATTAACAAGTTTGATAAAAGAGGAGCTTTAGATGCACTAAGAGATGTGAAAAAGCAATACAAAAGAAACCACCAACTTTGGGATGTTGATGATGAAAATGTACCAGTATTTGGCACTATTGCAAGTCAATTTAACGATCCGGGAACAAATAATTTGTATAGCAAACTCATTGAAGTGGTTGTTGAAAAAACTACATCTGATTTAAAATCAAATTTTTCAACTGCTAAAGAAATGTCTGAGAAGATTTTTATTATTCCACCTAAACGCACTCGGTATTTATCTGAGATTGCCGAGAATAATAGATCTTACGATAAATGGGTTGATGAACAAGCAAACATTGCAGATGATTTATATGGAATTGATAAATCAATTGAAAACCTACAGTCTTCGACTGTTGAAGATAAGGATAGGCTTATTAAAGGGCTGCAAGAGTTATATGCTAGTAAGGAGTTAAGTTTAGACCCAAGGAACAAGAAGCTTCTAGAAGATTGGCAACAGAAAAGAGAACTTTATAAAAAAGAGACTTACTCATTCAAGGTTAGAAATAAGGAAATTAATATAAAGACTCACACCGAATCATTATCACATTCAAAAATTCCTAAAGTAACTACTCCGAAATATCGAGGCTGGGGAGACATATTGAGATGGGCGTTACAAGAAAATGTTCCAGGTGAATTTCCGTATACAGCAGGTCTATTTCCTTTTAAAAGAGAAGGTGAAGATCCTACAAGAATGTTTGCAGGAGAAGGTGGGCCTGAACGCACAAATAAACGATTTCACTATGTGAGTTTAGGTATGCCCGCCAAAAGGCTCTCAACAGCATTTGATTCAGTAACACTTTACGGTGCTGACCCTGATTATAGGCCAGATATTTATGGTAAAATTGGTAACTCAGGTGTTAGTGTTTGTTGCTTAGATGATGCTAAAAAGCTTTATTCTGGCTTTAATTTAGCAGATCCTAAAACATCTGTTTCAATGACCATTAATGGCCCTGCGCCAATGCTTTTGGGATTCTTTATGAATGCAGCAATAGATCAGCAATGTGAGCTTTACATAAAGGCCAATGGTTTAGAAACTGAAGTGAGAGCAAAAATTGATAAGATTTTTGCCGATAAAGGCGAAAAACAACCCCAATATAATGGTGCATTACCCAAAGGTAATGATGGCTTAGGCTTAATGTTGCTTGGCTTAACTGGTGATAAAGTGCTTGAAAATGATATTTATGAAAAAATCAAATCTGATACTTTAACTAAAGTACGAGGCACGGTTCAAGCAGATATTTTAAAAGAAGATCAAGCTCAAAATACCTGCATATTTAGTACTGAGTTTGCTTTAAGGTTAATGGGGGATGTACAAGACTATTTCATTGAAAAAAATGTAAGAAACTTTTATTCTGTATCAATAAGTGGTTACCATATTGCAGAAGCCGGAGCTAATCCTATTACTCAATTGGCTTTTACGCTTGCCAATGGTTTTACTTATGTAGAATACTACTTGAGCCGAGGAATGGATATAGACAAGTTTGGCCCCAATTTGTCGTTTTTCTTTTCAAATGGTACTGACCCCGAATATGCTGTAATAGGAAGGGTAGCACGTAGAATATGGTCAAAAGCTTTAAAAATGAAATATGGTGCCGGACCAAGGGCACAAATGCTCAAATACCATATTCAAACTTCAGGTAGATCGTTGCACGCGCAAGAAATTGACTTTAATGATATAAGAACAACCTTGCAGGCATTGTACGCAATTTATGATAACTGTAACTCATTGCATACTAACGCTTATGACGAAGCAATTACAACACCTACCGAAGATTCAGTGAGAAGGGCCATGGCCATACAGCTGATAATAAATAGGGAGTTAGGTTTAGCAAAAAATGAGAATCCGCTACAGGGTTCGTTTATAATTGAAGAATTAACCGACTTGGTTGAAGAAGCCGTTTTAACTGAGTTTGATAGAATTACTGAAAGAGGCGGGGTACTAGGTGCAATGGAAACCATGTATCAACGTAGTAAAATTCAAGAAGAAAGTTTATACTACGAAACGCTTAAGCATAATGGCGATATGCCAATAATAGGTGTAAATACATTTTTAAGTTCAAAAGGTTCGCCCACGGTAACTCCAGGAGAGGTGATTAGAGCAACTACTGATGAAAAAGAGTTTCAAATTACCACCATTAATAAACTTCACAGTTTTTACAAAAGTGAAGCTGAACAAAACCTTTTAGATTTAAAACAAACAGCTTTACAAGGCGGTAATTTATTTGAAACTTTAATGGCTGCTACCAAATACTGTAGTTTAGGACAAATAACTGATGCTCTTTTTCATGTAGGAGGTCAGTACAGAAGAAACATGTAAAAGTTTGAGCTAATACATTGCATATTATGAAAAACCTGATTTTCTTTTTTACACTAATGCCATTTTTGGCTTATTCGCAAACTATTTATCATGTTTCTGCTTTAAACGCAAAGGTTTATGATTTACCAAACACAGGTTCTTCAGTGCTTGAAACTTTAAAAAAAGGAGAAGAAATTCAGTTTCTTAAAACAATGGAAAGTGGCAGTTGGGCTAAAGTGCAGTCAAAAGGTAAAATAGGCTATATGGAAGTGAGTACTATAGCTGAGGGGAGTAAAGTTGAGAAAAAAGTAAAAGCTGCCGCTCGGGCAAAATATCACGTTTCGGTTTTTCAAAGTACCATTTATAAAGCTCCTAAGTTTTCCGCACCAAAAGTTGAAACCTTATCTCAGAACAAAATTATTGAGGTAATTGGTGAAGCCGGAGAGTGGGGAACCGTACGTACATCAAGTGGTATAGGTTATGTTAATATGGCTCATTTAACCAAAGGAATGCCCGAAAAAGTAAAAAAAACAAAGTCAGTTTCTACCAAATACTACACCCTAAAACTTGACGCTAAGTTGCTTGATAAGCCAAATGGCACTGGTAAAACACTTGAAAATTTATCCATAGAGTTAGGAAACTTAAATCTACTTACAGGATTAAACGGTGCCGGAAAATCTTCATTAATACAAGTGTTACTC
>JBMYOR010000351.1:0-3898 GCA_049599535.1 Bacteroidia bacterium
TTGAAACTTAAAGATGGTAAGATGTTGCTCATTACCAGTTAGGTTTTTTTCTACTTTCAAGGTATAAAATGATCTTCCTTGGTCAATAATTTTACCTAGGGCTATAATATCTGCCGTGGCAGCCAATTCATCAAGTTTAATGGCACGCATAATTAAGCCCGAACTAAATGTGTAAGAAAACAGAATTATTGATGCAATTAGTAACTTCATAATTATGTTATGGCTATAATTTATCTAAAAATTAAGCCAATAAATGATAAGCTTAATTATTTACTGCGCCTTTAATTTCTTTTATGTAGTCAGAAATATTGCTGAGATGAAGAAAAGGATAATCATTTATATTTTCTGGAGTTTTAACCACATCTAGGTAGTCAATTTTTAGCGCTGTTTCTTTTTCGCCAATTAAGGCATCGAGCAAAAGAAACGTAGCACTGGTATAAAGCTCAATTTGGTCTTCGTTAAATTCAGCAAAGCAAACCCTTATCGCCACAGAACCTGGAGCATCATCGCTTGTTAAGGGTATAAAAATTATTTTTTGTGCATCAAAGGATATACCGTCTACTTCAAGCGTTGTGTCTTCAGGCTTTGGTGGTTTAAAGGCAATAATATTCCAATCTGTTAAGTTAGGTGCTTTGTTTACTAGCTTTTCAACAGAGTCAAAATGCTCAATAATTCCGTCAGCTGATATTACAAGGTCTACCTTATGCTCTATAGAGTTGCCTCCAATTTCAAAATATAAATTTTCGTTGTAACTGTGTAGCTTATCTAAAAAGGTGTTTAAGAGCCGGTTGCGCTCGCCTTCATTTACTTGTTTTATAAATAAGTACTGACTTTGGTTTTCGATAAACCAGTTCCAAAATGATTCAGGTTGGCTTGAGTCCATAATTATTTGTTTAGTTTAAAACGTTGTAACCTAGTATGTAGTAATAATAAGATAAAGCTGCTGATACAAATAATAGTAATGTAATAATAATGGCTGCAGCAATATGGGGCCACTTTTGCTTTTTACCGCCAAGGTATATATGGTTTTTAACCATCTGACTTTGATAAATTCCAAAAAACACCCAAACTACCACTGTATTAAGTACTGAGAATACAATATTTGGTAGTTTTAAGTGAATGAGTAAATGGGCATTTGATAAAAATATTGCTACAGTATATCCAACGGCAATAAGTAAAGTGGGTAATCTTTTTGATGGTGCGCCAAAGGTTTTAAAGTTTTGGGCAATCATATAACCGGCTACCACTGGCCCGGCTATTAAGGTGCTAATTATGATAGATACTTCTGTAAATACCTTGCCTTTAGGGGTTTGCAATTGTTCATCAATAAAATCATCATCAAGTAGTTGGTCCATTGGCGGTATTTTAATACAAAATACAAATTCACAAGTAATGAAACGGCATTTTTTAGCCTTTATTCATTTTTAGAATCTAGATTAATTGAGTGCTCATAAGTTGCTAATACGTAAAAAGTAAAATGGAGAATTTATTAATCCAAGTTTGATAATTTAAACGCAATTAGTAGTAGCCATGGCTGTGATTTTGTTATTTAATAGAGTAGGGGAATCGATTGTTGTACCATATAGTCAAAAATTGAATTTTCCGCTTATTTCATGCTTAGTGCGAGCGATTTCAATCGCTCGTATGTGTATATACAGGATTTTTTGGTTTAGTGGCAAGATTACCGATACCCCTTTTATTGCAAATTGTTCAGGAAAGAAGCTTATTGATCAATTATTCTTGGGTGTGAGTTATTGAAATAACTCCTTATAAATAAGAAACAATGTAATTCATTCAATCAATTTAATTGTGACATTATGACTGATAGCCTTAACTAATACATATGTACTACGAGCATTTTTAGTGGCATTTTACGTATTGGCAATTACGCGCTGAAGTTTTTTGTACAGATTAGTGTTTTAAAAAAAGGTTATTGCGAAAAAGAGCTTATTTTTTTCGTATAAAAGTTGCCAAAAAACATAAGCTAGAAACCACTGAACCCGTAGTTAAAAGAAGCCCAGCAAAAGGCCAGTGCATTATTGTAAATAATACCCCTGCTATTATTGCTATTACTCCAAGGCTAAATGCAAACATCAATAGCTTACTGCCATTTTTATTCCATGCCCTCTCATTTTCGAAAAAATAAGTTGGCCCTTCAAGATAAAACCAAGCCAGCGCAGCAACAATTGTAATTATTATAAAAGGTAGTCTAAAGGGCCAGTGTAATATGGCCAAGGTTGCCTGAATGGCCCAGCCCGATACTAAAACAAGTTTTACTAAATCTAAGAGTACTTTGTGTTGCTTATAAGCAAACCTTAAGCTATATGTAACTAAAATAGCCATTAAAATAACGGCCATTATTTGGTTGCTGTAATTAAAATGTTGCAGTTTTAAGGTTATGCTTAAAATAAATAAGGCTACAAAAAGCCTGAGTGCAATATTGGTTACTTTTTGAGCCTGCATTATTTATCAAAAATTAGAGATTCTCTGCTTAGGTAAATTGCCTGTTTCTCAAATTCATTTTTTAAATCATAATTATTTAAATGAATAATTTCGAAATGTATGCGTTTATAAAACTTCTTATAAATCAATTCTAAAATGGCGTCAGAATTGGGCTCAACATTGTTTTTGGTTTGTATGCCAATGCACCTAAAAGGGGCTTCAGTATTAACGAACATTCCAATAGCAATACCGTCAATTTCAGGGAAATTATGAATGTTTTTACGCAATATTTTTTTACATAGTTTAAAATCTCCTGAATTCATTTTGGCAAAAAATTGGGTGGCCTTTTTAAGTTCTACTTCAAAAACGCCCCCGTTAATTGAGCTTTCGAATACCGTTTTGTTTAAATTAACCAGTACATCTTCGGTTATATCAATTCCGCCATTTAAAATGGTTTTAATGGTAAGGTAAACATAATATGGTCCTTTGGGCAAGCTCCACCAGCCTAGTATTAAGCTTAAAAATAAATAGGGTAGCCCCGCTACATAAGCCTTTTGCTCTGATGGTACAATATGCGCTTTAGAAACTCTATGAATAGCTAAACCAAATGAAATAACAAATTCGTAAATTTTAAATTGCGCGCCATTGGCAATGGCATTTTCGAGCTCGGCATAGTTCCAGTGTGGTGGTATTTTCACCTTGTAATTGTAATGCTCTTCAGCCATTAATTAATTTGTTAAAGCAAAATAAACGGGTAATTTATATAAGCTGGCCACTGGTTTATTATTAATTAGAGCCGGAATCCATTGCTTTAAATTTTTAATAGCTTCTTGTGCCGAAGGCTCAAATATTGCGTTTGTACTGTTAATTACTTCGGTTTTGTAAATGTAGCCATCAGTTTCTACCACAAATCGAACCAATACCATTCCTTCAAGCTTTTGGCTTAATGCCTTTTGCGGAAACTTTAAAACTCGGTTTATGTCTTGATTTATGCCTTTAAGCCCGTAATGATACATAGCCCATCGATCAGGCTCAGGGTATTGTGCCGGTTTGTCTATAGAGCCCATAACTACGCTGTAATTTACTTTTTGCTCATACTTTATAATTGGTAAATCATGCACCACCTTTTTTTGGCAAGATAAGCTGAGCAACAAAATAAATGCGATAATAGGTTTAGTCATACAAAGCAATATTTAAACCGAATGGGCACTACTTTTCTTTTTTAATGTAGCAATGCTCATCAATATATTTTTGAGACCTAGAGCTGCCAAGGCCAACTGCTTTTTCCATATCGGTGCATCCTTCAACTAACTTGCCCATTCTAATATAGCATACGCCCCTATTGTGGTACGCTTGTGTAAACCGCGAATTCATTTTAATGGCTTTGGTAAATTCTTTTTCGGCCTTTGAATACTCTTTTAAAATTAAATGGCAGCTGCCTTTATTATAATAAATG
>JBMYOR010000352.1:0-3890 GCA_049599535.1 Bacteroidia bacterium
TCTAACATGCGCAGTATCAATAGATCCTGTTCTTACTTTTCCCATATAAATCTGAGGCATTTGGTATCTCAGGCTGCCACTCACCATCGGAAAATGGTCTTCAACAGTTCTTTTACGAGGCAGTACTTCTCCTACAATTGTAATATATGATGATTGCGGAATACCATCTGTTACCACAGTAAGTACTTTGCTAAATACTCCAGGACGGTGCATCGGATCAAAAGTAGCTTCAATGTATCCTCCTTTTCCAGCCGGAACAGCGCTTTTGCTCCACTTTGGGCTAGTACAACCGCAGGGTGTTTTTACCGTTGTAATTACCAATGGTTCATCGCCCACGTTTTTAAATCCAAATACGTGAGTAACTCCTCCACCGTCTTCTTTAATACTGCCAAAATCATGTTTTCGTTCGGTAAACTCAATTTTACCTTGGGCAAATGCAGCTATTGAAAACAGTATTAGTCCAAAAAATGCGAAATATTTTTTCATTGTGTTTGTTAATTATCGATTTATGTAGTGTTTCAAAATATTATTACCAACGTTTTTTAAATCAAAATGATCCAAATTTATTTCAGGTGCCTTTACCCCATTTTTAAGCCTTAATCTCGATTCAAAAACAAAGGCTTCGTCCCAAAGGTTTTCATTAATGAATGATTGCAAAACCTGGCTTCCACCTTCTACCAAAACTGAGTTTATTCCGAGTTCATGCAATACTTCTAATACTGCATTTAAATCTTTAGGTGATTGGTCTATGTAATTCACTTCGCCATCTTTCCCACTTCTTTTTTCATTGAAAACCAAGCTCTTAAACCCATCGGTAAAAAGCTTATGTTCCATAGATGTTGAGAGTTGAGCATCAAGTAAAACTCTAACAGGATGCTGACCCGCCCAGTTTCGGGTAGTCAATGAAGGATTATCAATTTTAGCAGTATTTGCTCCTATCATTATGGCGGCTTCGGTGCTTCTGAGTTGGTGTACGATTTGTTGGCTTAGTGGGTTGCTTATGCTCGTTTGCTTTTTTGATGCATCGTTAATGAAACCATTTTGTGTCTGAGCCCACTTTAAAGTAACGTATGGTCGCTTTTTTTGGTGAAAAGTGTAAAATCTTCTATTGAGATCTTCAGCTTTCGTTTGCAAAACATTAACATGTACATCAATACCTGCATCTTGCAACATTTTAATTCCTCTACCGGCCACCAATGGGTTTGGATCTAAAGAAGCTACTACCACCTTTTTCACTTTCTTCTCAATCAAAAGGTTGGCACAAGGTGGGGTTTTACCAAAATGACTGCAAGGCTCTAGGCTTACGTAAGCCGTTGATTGAGTGAGTAATGATTGATCATCAACCGAGTTTATAGCATTTACTTCGGCATGCGGACCACCATATTTTTTGTGGTAACCTTCACCAATAATCCTTTCACCAAAGTTTGCCTTTTCATCAGGTATAGTAATCACGCAACCCACCATTGGGTTTGGGTGAACGTGATTTATACCTTTTTTTGCAAGCTGCAAACAGCGAAATATAAAATGCTCGTGTGCTGAACTCATAAATGATGCCGCAAATTAAAACCCTAAACCAGCTCATTGAAACGTTTAACAAGCGTTTACAAATCATTTATTCAAACCGAGAAGCTTATAATATTGCCCAACAGGCAATAATGTATCAATTTAAGATTGAAAACAAGGTAGATTTTATTTTAAGAAAAAATGATGAAATAACTGAAGATGAAGCACATAAAGCACTTGAACTTTTAGTTGAACTTGAAAAAGGGAAGCCTATTCAGCACCTTATGGGTCAAGTTCAATTTGCAGATTTAGAAATAAAAGTGAACGAGTATGTATTAATTCCTAGGCCAGAAACCGAAGAATTGGTTTACATAATAAAGGATATGTACGCCAATGACTTTTCAGGCACTATCATTGACATTGGAACAGGCAGCGGCTGTATTCCTTTAGCCATGAAGTCATTCTTCAAAGATTCCAAAGTTGTCGGCATAGACATTTCAAATAAAGCACTCGAAACCGCCATTGAAAATGCTCAAATCAACAATTTAGAAGTTGATTTTTTGAATTTCGACATTTTGAAATCGAATAATCCAACTTTTGAGTCCCCTTCCCCGTGGGGAAGGGTTAGGGATGGGGCTAACAGTGCCCAGTACGACATCATCATCTCAAATCCACCATACATTCCAATTGGCGAAAAAGATTTGATGCATAAAAATGTAGTTGACCATGAGCCATCAATTGCACTTTTTACTCCTAACAATGACCCATTGCTTTTTTACAGAACCATACTTGAATGGTCTAAAGAACATTTAAATGCAAACGGAAAGGTGTTTTTTGAGCTTCATGAAAACTATGCCGAACAAACATTGGAATTAGCGCTAAACTTTTATCCAAATTCTGAATTAAAAAAAGATATGCAAGGCAAGTCGCGTTTTTTGGTTTGTGGTTAAACCTTTGAATTAATGATAAAACTTAAATATTTTCTGATTTTAATATCGCTTGTTGCTTGTGAAAACCACCCCAAAGAATTAGATAAAATAGTAAGTCCAATAATTCATGATTCTGACCTAAAAACAGAAATATTCATTGATACTGTTAAATTGGATGAAAAAGGTTCTTCGCTTAAACAGCCTTCTTGTTGCAACGGTTTGTTAGACATTGAATTCAAGTTTTTACATGATAGCCTGTGTTTATTTATGCAAAGAGCCAAGTCGGCAAAAGGTGAAGCTAAAACTTATTACGAATTGAAATTCTTTTGTGCATTCCCAAATTCATTTGATCAAATGTTTAGGTTATTTGGTGGGTTTAATAGCCACGAACAAGAAATAAATATAAACTGCAATACAAAAAGTGGAGCGTACATTGATAGACATATTCTAAATGATAAAATCGGTTTTTTCAACGAACTGCAATCAATTCCTAGAGATGAATATTTCTCCAAGTATTTTAGAATTTGTATTGGTGGCGAGTGGCATGCAGATGACATTCAGGAAGGTTTTGGCATAGCTTATAGAGTTATCAAGGAACCTGAAGCGGCTTTGCTTTCGCTTAAAAAATTCAGCGATACAGAAATTGAGAGCATTTTCAATTTCATTTTTGATAGTATTCATCCCAATAATGATTACGACAATAACCTATTTAATGAGTTAAAATCAAACTTTACTATTCACGATGTTCGAATTGACAGTTTAATGACCAAAGCATTCACAGAAGTGATAAATAGTGATAAAGAACATATCCATTAAGTATGCTTGGAGTTTCTTAACTCAGCAAATTCATTGAATTTACTTTTGCAAGTATTGATTTTATAAAGAAGAGAAAAAATGAACTTAGAAAATAAACATATTGTAATAACTGGCGTAAGCAAAGGCATTGGCCTTGAACTTACTAAGCAATTAACAGCAAAAGGCTCCCATGTTTATGGCTGGGGTCGAAACGCACCCGCTGATTTTTCGCATAAGAACTTCCACTTTTTAAGCTGCGATGTACAATCTGAGCAATCGGTAAATGAAGCAGCGAAGGCTACTTTAGACAAAAGCAATGGCCAAGTTGACGGTTTGATCAATAATGCGGGATTGGGCTATTTTGGATTTCTAGAAGAACAGCCCATGGAAGAAATTGAAACCATGGTGAACACAAACATTCTGGGAGTAATTTATGCTACTCGCTGTGTTCTACCCGCAATGAAAACGCAAGAATCAGGGCACATTATTAATATCTCTTCTATTGCAGGAATCGAAGCCTACCAACAAGTTTCAGTTTACTCAGCTACCAAATTTGCTATTACAGGCTATTCACAAGCCCTTTACAAAGAGCTTAGAGATAAAGGTGTTAAGGTGACTTGTATTCATCCTGGCTCTACTGAAACCAACTTTTTTGACAATGTT
>JBMYOR010000353.1:0-3880 GCA_049599535.1 Bacteroidia bacterium
GTATGCGCCTATAATCTAAAGAAAATAGGTGTGCAACTACTTGAACTGGAAAGGCTGCGGCTCAAAAAAGAGCAAGCGCACCGGCAGGCGGCATAATCACTCCATAAAATCGACCTAAATCAGCAGGCCAATGGGAGAACTATGCCCAATCTTTAGAAAAAACACACTTTTGACCTTCAAAATGTAAAAGTTTAGAAGAATTACCAGCATCAACTCAAAATACCATGCAAGCAGTACCAGGAAAAAACTCAAAATCCCGGTATATTGGTTTTCGTCTTAGCACAAATTCTAATATGCTGGGGTTTTCTTGCTGGCACTACTTAACAAACCTAACTTTAAAGTAATCCAGGGTCTGATTACATAAGAATAGTAATGAAACTGTATTGTGAAAATTTTCAAAAACTAAAGATCTAAGAGTTCATTCCAAAGTCTTTTATACTCTCTGCTAAAGTCTTTAACAAGGGCTTCGTCTTTTGTAATTATTAGATTTTCATGGTTGTACTCATCGGCACTTCTTGTCCAGTTATAACTGCCATTTACTAATATTTCATGATCTACAATAGCGAACTTATGGTGCATGTGGTGTCGGGTATCATCTACTTTTACCGGAATACCAGCATCCTTCATTTTAAAAATGCCTGACCCCCTATCAAAAACCTTATCGTTGTCTGATATTACTTTTACGTTTACGCCTTCTCTGTGTTTTTTAATGAGTGCATTGGCCAATTCATCGTCGCTAATGGTAAAAACGCATGCCCAAATTGCTTTTCTTGCAGATAAAAGAAGTTCTTTTAATTCGTCTTGGCCAGAATTTTCAGGACTGAAATAAGCTCTTGACGTATATGTAATTGCCTTTGCTCGGTCAAGAATTTTCATTGCATCTTCAAGCCACTCATAACCTATAATACCCTGCTCGCTGGCCAAATCAAACACTTTAGATCTAAGTCTGCGATAATCTTCGTTGTCGATTTCAATTCTTTCGGCAAAATTTAAAAGCGTAGCTCTTTCATCTTTTGTAATACCGCTATGAGAAAATGTTTCAAGTAGCGCTTCTTCAAATTGACTGTACATAGCCGAAAATTACGGCCATTTTTTTTGCTTAGGAAACTAACTATTGTACTAATGCAAAAATGAATAACTCAGATTGTTTTCTAAACGAAGACCGGAATCGTTTCTTGACACACAAAAAGTCAACTAAATACTTAAGATTAAAACTAATCTAAAAGTCTATAATTAATGGGCCGTCTGTACCGAGCTATTAACCGTAGACTATATTAAAACAAAGGGAGTATCGGTAATCATGCCACAAATAGAAGTGTCACTTCTCTTAGAGCTAGATTGATTAGGTTCATAGAAGGTTTACATCCTTTTATCCAATATACAAGTGACACTTCTTGGAGAAAATGAGCTTGTGGTAATAAAACAGATACCCCTTTAAAACTATACCTTGCCAGCATAAAGTTGCTACACCATTAAATGAAGCCATTTCGTAACAAGTCTATTGCTGTTTTGCCATTTGTAAACATGATGGCCAAATCAAGACAATGAACACTTTAGTGATTTAATTAAAGAAGAAATCATTAATGCACTGGCGAAAGCTTGATTGTAATAAAGTGCAAGCTCAGTTAAAAGCATAAATTGGCCCCAAAAAGACATGTCATGTTTTAGCCCCAATCCCCTTCAACTTCTCTAACAACTCAACATCATCTTGCACATCTAGTTTCTTTCTAATTCTGCTTTTTAGGGTGTAGATGCTTCTAATTTGTTGGCCGGTGATGGCGGCAATCTCTTTGCTCGATAGGTTTGATACGTGCATGGCACAAATTCGCAATTCGCCATCGGTAAGGTCAGGATTATGGGCTTTTAGCTTAGTAAAAAATGCTGCATTTGTTTTTTGAAACTGCAATTTGAATTGCTCCCAAATATCATCTTCGAGCACCGATTTATGATCGAGCAAAGCACTCCTTGCTTTCTTTTTATTCTCGGCATTTAGGTTGGTGCTCAACTGGTTCATTTCTTCAAATAGCTTGGCAAATGAAGTATTGCTTTTTAGCAGTTGCAGTGTGGTGTTTTCAAGCTGCGTATTTTTATCGCTCACGTCTTTTTCTAGCAACTGCAATTCCAACTGTTTTTGACTAACCAAAAGCTTGTGCCTTTTTCTTTTTGCCTGAAACAATAGGCCAAGCAAACAGATAACAACACCCGCCGAAACCACTAATAGAATCAACCAGTTTCTACGAACCTTTAAGGTTTCGTTTTCTTTTTCTAATAGTTTCTTTTCAGTAATGGTTTTTGAAACTTCCAGCTTTTTATCGAACAAGGCCAATTGCGCTGCATGGTTCAATTGCTGGCTTTGCTGTTTTAAAGAGTCACTTAGTTTAAAATAATCATAAGATTTTTCTACCTGACCAATGGCTTCATAAGCCTCAGATAATTGCAAATACAATTTCTGCAATTCCACTACATAATTGCCCTTTATATACCTAGGCATTAGCAATTGTAGCAACTCTATTTCTTGGGCATGGTTGCCATTAAGCTTTAAAATGTAGGTAGTTAGCTTGGCGTTGTAGGCAAAATAATGCAGAGAATCTTCGTTGGCAAAAAGAGTTTTTAGTCGGTTTTGGCTTTTGGCGGCATCCTGTTTATTCTGCGTTGCTATTCTCCAAGCAAATTGCAGGCATTGCAAAGATTTTAATCCTCTGGTTTTTGAGCTAGATGCTGACACATTCTCATTGTGCAAATCAATCAGTTTGTGAAACTGGGTGTTTATGTCATTAAGATTAAGTTTTTGATTGTTAAAACTTTGTACCATCGCCATTACCGAAATAAGACCCGCCTGTTCTATGTAGGTGTCATATTTTGGATTGCTAACAACTGTTTTGGGTTCAAACATTTTAGCGTTTTTGGGCTTAGAGAAAAGAAGAGTATCTAAGATCTTACTGCTCTCCTCAATATCATGATAATTCAGTTCTCTGAAAACATGATGCAGATAGCGCCATCGCTCGTAGGGTTCTTGTTTGCCGTCAATCTCGGTTAAATAGCCCCAAAAAAGCTCAGTGGCTCTTGCGCTATTTTCAAAATCGAAATAACTATTAATAAGTAATGATTTTGCCCAATACTCAACACTTGGATGGGGTCGTTTTGCTCGTTCTAAATGCGTTAAAGCCCTTTCGTAATAATCAATTCCTTCTATTAGTTTACCTAATTTCTCATAGCACATACCAATATCAAGAAAAGTCTGTGCCGATACTATGTGATTGTTTTGGTACAAAGAATAGCCTTTAAGATAAAGGACCTTGCCATAATTGATGTTTAGCGTAGCATCAGCTCTATTTTTAAAATGGTACAAGGCTTTTTCAATTGCGCCAAAACCAAAATAATAAACACCCAATAAGTGCGAAGCTGAACGTGAAATATAATCTAATTGATGGTTGTTCTGTGAATAATGAAGCGATTTATTGAGGCTTGGTACTAGTTTGTCGGCGGTGTATTTACTAGCATAATAATGGCCTTTGCCGATAAGTAAATAGTAAACCGCTTTTTGCTCATTGGTAAATTTATTGGTGTCAAGCTCGCCGGCACTTACCTTACGCTCTAACCAGGTGTAGGACTTTGACAGCAAGCAAAATTCTATTCGCTTTTCAATTTGTAGATCCTTCTTAATCTCCGTTTTAATAAAAGCATTCAGTTCAGCAGAATCTATTTTGCTCAAGGGCGCCAGCGATGCTTTTTCGATACCGGAATTTCTGTTGAAAGCACACCATAATGGTATGGCGGCGTTCAGCTTCTCTACTTTTAAACCGCTTACATATACTTTAATTAAGGAATCGATGTAGCTAAGGCCAATAGCCGTGTTTCTATCAATTAACGCTTGGCGAGA
>JBMYOR010000354.1:0-3865 GCA_049599535.1 Bacteroidia bacterium
GATACCTGAAGGTATTGCTTGGGTTGTTAATTATCATGATATCTTTCATTGATACTATTTCACCCAGAATACATAATCTTGGGCCATTTGGAATCAATCTTTTCAAAACAGGCTTTTTATTTCTTTGAAAAAAACCGAGCCAATAATCAACCATATAGCGGTAATTATAGTCAACAGATTTAGAAGTTTCGAGCATCCATGTAAGTTCATTAATTAAAAGCTCGGGGTTTTTATCAACCACTTTGGTTAAATAAAATTTTATTTTTTGATGAAAAACTTCGCTAAAAAACAAACTAGGATCATTTAAGCTACAGTATTTAAAAAGCTCCCTTTTTTTATACAAAGCAATATCAATATGCTGCTCATAATAAAGTAAATCATTAGGGCTACAAATGGCTTTTATAATTTTACCTGCCAGGGTGGTTTCAATTTGAGCTGAAAGTTTTGTAGTAAAAAGTAATCTCTGTGTCAATAGGCTTTCAAGTTCAGCTTCGGTTTTGGCTCTATTATCAATTATTTCTTTGGTTAATAATTTTCGTCTATTGTCAATTTTATTTTGAATGCTTAAAAATGCATCATATAGTGTATTTTCTTTTGAAGCGCCGTAGTTTAATGTGCCTTCTTTTTCTTTTATACGTATGCTTTTTTCATTAATTATTAAAGGCCTTTGGCTTCTATCACCAAAAACTATTTCATACTCGCCAACAATAAAATTATCCTTTATTTTTCCTTTTCCGTTGGAATCAATCTTTATGGTATCAGTAACAATAAGCTGATTGCCTTTGTACAAAGCAAGATAAACTACGGTATCGCTCCAGCTTGCGCTTTTAAGTTTAATTGCGCTGGTAATAGTTGGGGCCTGGCCGTAGATTTTAATTGAAAAAAAGCACAGTAAAAGGAGTAAAGCGTTTTTCATATTTGGATATTAAAAAAGTCAAAACTATGGTTAAGCAACATTATAGCACAAGCATTATGCAAATAATGATTTCTTTTGTTAATTACAATACTCAATTATGCGTAAATCAATACTCGTATTTTTATTTATAGTGCTAAGCCATTGGCTTTTGGCACAAAGTTTTAGTTATAATCAGAGCAAGGTGTTTAAAAGTAGGCCAGCTGTGGTGAATTTTTCTGAGCCCGATACCAATTGGGTATTACATTTAAAATATCAGCACTCAAAACATGGCCATTTAATTGATAAGCGAAAAAAAGCAGTAGATCATAAGCGCTCTACTATGCCTAATGATGCTGTTTCTTACAAAAAACGCAACTCAAGTTTTACCCCTAAAGTATCAAATGGTTTTGCTGCCAATTTTACCAATGGTACACCGGCTGATAATAATATGTGTATCTCAAATGATGGAATTATCATGAGTGCGGTAAACTCAAATGTTAGATTTTACAATGAAAACGGAGATTTATTGGCTTTTAAAACCTTGGCATCAATTGCGCGCGATGCGGGTAATTTTTCGTCGAGTGCATATGATCCGCATACAATTTATGATCCTGAAGAAGATCGCTTTATTCTTATTTTTTTAAGTGGTTACTCAAGCAATAATACCAATATGATAGTTGGCTTTTGCCAATCTAACGATCCTACCGGAGATTGGAATTTTTACAAATTACCCGGTAATGTGCACGGAGATAATACATGGAGCGATTATCCTTTTGCCGGAATTACGCACGACGAATTATTTATACCTGTATTGCTTTGGTACAACGGAGAGAGTGGTTGGGATAGCGAAGCACAAGAAATTATATGGCAAATTGATAAACACAAAGGCTATGCAGGCCAAGAGCTTGAATATAAATACTACGATAAAATAAAGGTAGCCAATCGTTTGGTTTGGAATACTAGACCCGTTTGGGGAAGCGAGAAACCCTACGGCCCTAATATGTATTTGGTAGCAAATAGGGCCATTGATACTGAAAACGATAGCATTTTTTTATTTGAGATTACCAACACTTTAGCATCGGGCAATGCTGAGTTAACCATGAAGGTAGCCAAAGCAAATGTGCCCTATGGTATACCACCGAGCGCAAAGCAGCCCATTGCAGCTGATTCACTAAGAACCAATTATGCCGATATACACGGAGCGATTTTACATTATGGAAAAATACATTTTGTGGCAAATAGCAATTATTCTGAAAAACAAAAGCCTGCAATTTATTATGGCGTAATTCAAAATATTGAATCAGATAATCCCAAAGTAGAATCAAAGATTTTTGTAAGTGATACACTTGATCTTAACTACCCTAATATAGCCTATGCTGGCGGCGGTGGCATTGATAGATCTTTTGTAGTAAACTGCCTACACAGTGCGGCAAACGTAAACCCAGGTTCAAGTGTGTTTTTTGTTGATAGAAACGGAGATTTTTCAGACTTGGTAATGGTAAAAGAAGGCGCTGGGCCAATAAACGTAATGCGAAGCGATCAGGAACGTTGGGGCGATTACACTGGTGCACAAAGAAAATATAACGAGAATGGCGTTACTTGGTTTATGGGCTCTTTTGGTAATTTTAATAATGGTCAAGACTCATGGTTGGCTAAGGTTGAAAATACTGATCCACAGCTGAGTGTACCTGCCGTTATGGGATTTAAAACCAAAATATACCCAAACCCAGTTAAGAGCTTTTTAAACCTTGAATTTGAGATTGATAAAAGCACTAGCGCTACTTTGGGTATTTATAATTTTAATGGGCAAATGGTTAAGAATCTTACTTATGAGCATTTTGAAAAAGGTATTTACTACATTAGTATAAATACAAGCCAACTTGCAAAAGGCATGTATTTTTTAAAATTAGACGGCGGACAACAAAAGTCGATTGAGAAATTTATTATTGAGTAATTCAAAAAAAAAAATAGCATGAAAAAATATTACCTGTATATAGTATTAACCTTTGTTTTAAATCTAAATCTATTTGCTCAGATTGAATTTGGATTAAACTGGGCTAAAACTTTTGAAACCAACACTACATCATCAATTAGTGCAAATATTGATAATGATGGTAATTTGTTTATGCACGGCGCATTTGCAGGACAGGTTGATGCCGACCCCAGTAATGGCACTTATTACTTGCCTAAAGAAATCTCAGACCCGAGCCACTACATAGTTAATTTAAATAACAACGGCCAATTTAAATCAGCCTACGAATTTGAAATAGGTGTAGGTATATTATTTCATGGTGAAGTGCAAAACGGCACTTACATTGCTGGTAATTTTAATGGTGAAGTGAATTTAAACCCCTTTAATAGGAATGATAAAACAAAAGGAGTAGGAAGGTCTGAAGCCTTTTTGCAGCGTATTGATGATAAAAATGTTCTCTGGAAACAATACACCCAAGGTACAGGGAATGCCCAAACATATACTACAAGTTTTTGTGGCAGTAAAAATGGAGAGTTTTATTGGATAGGTAAGTTTATGGGTGTGGTTGGTTTTGATATGGATAGCTCAAAAACGTATCTACAAAGTGATGGGTCAGGCTGGGATATTTTTATAATGCAACTTGATTCTAATGGGCATATGAACTGGTTAAAACAAATTTCAGGAGAAATGGTAGACGGAATAGGAGCCGTTGGAAACAATGGAAACCTTACTATTTTGGGTAAGTTTTCGGGTGATAAAATTGATGCAAATCCGGGTATTGGTAAGTATGAAATTACTCCGCAAAATGATTGGGATATTTTTTATGTTCAGCTAAATGGTAAAGGCAAATTTGAGTTTGCCGGACACATTACCGGACCATCTTATGAAATGTGGAACGATATTAAAATTGCATCAGATGGTAGCATATATATGGCTGGTGTTTATGATGGTAAAACCGATTTTAATCCAAGCCCTACTGAAACTTATTACCTTAATAA
>JBMYOR010000355.1:0-3852 GCA_049599535.1 Bacteroidia bacterium
TATTTTACTTTTTGCGCAAGCAGCATTGGAAAGCCTTCACCATCATTTTCATACTAGCACTTTTATGTAAGGAGAACATCTCAGTGTTCATGTTCTTCATTTTTGGAGCGCTTGCCCTTAAACCATTTGATAAAAGCAAATCACAAAGAATTATCGCCGTATCCGCATCGGTATTTTCTATATTCTATTTCCTGATAATTACAAAAATGGTAATGCCATCTTTGGCTAATGAAGGAAGAGACAGCTACCTGCATTTTCATTATTCAGCCCTTGGTGAATCTTATGGTGAAGCCATAAAGTTTGCTATTACGCATCCTTGGGAAACCTTTAAAATGTTTTTCACTAATCATACAGGCGACCGTTGGGGCGATGGCATAAAAGCTGAACTGTATTTGGTGCTTTTACTGTCAGGAGCTTTTGCTTGGTTATTTAGGCCCGTTTGGTTGCTTATGGCAATCCCCATAATAGCACAAAAAGTACTTAACGATCAGATTTTAAAATGGGGAATCAACTACCATTATAATGTTGAGTTAATCGCCATTTGCACATTCGCTGTTTTTAGTTGGCTAGCAACTGCCAAGTTTAAAGTTGAAAGCTTAAAGTTGAAAGTAGCCCTTTTAATAACGCTAAGTACGTTTACCATTACTCTGGTAAAATACAAATCGCGAACGGCTAAGTGGTACACACACGAGCGGCAGAATATTTTCTCACCAAAGCATTATACTAGGAGTTTTGATATTGCAGAACTGCGAAATGCGCTCGAGCTGATACCTAATGATGAAAATATTTCGGTGAGTGGTCATTATCATATTATTCCGCATGTTCCTTTTAGAAAAACGCTTTATGAGTTCCCAGTGGTTGAAGATGCAGACTATATAGCTGTTTTATTGGGCGAAGGCACTTATCCCTTAAAATCTGACGAAGCTTACCGAGACTCCTTAGCCAAATACCAACGCAGCCCCAAATGGGAGACTGTTTATGATACCAATAAAACGGTGATTCTTAGAAGGAAGTAGACTCAATGTTATGTTGACAAAAAAATTGCAATAAAAGCTACTTAAAAGTAAACATAATAGGAATTGCGTACTGCACCCTAACCGGCTTTCCTTGTTGCGTTCCGGGTTTCCAGTCTGGCATTAACTTTACTACCCTTATTGCTTCTTCTCTCATCGCTTTGGTTGCCCTTTCTTCGGTTCCAGGGTAAATATCTACATTCCCAACTTGCCCATTTCCTTCAATTATAAACCTTACGTATGCTGTACCTTCAATTTTCTTTTTCTTCTCATATTTGGGGTATTTCACATTATCCTTCAAAAACGTAAACATGGCTTCCTGACCCCCAGGGTATTCAGGCATAGTTTCTACAACAGAAATTATTGAATCTGTATTTGACGAGTCTTGGGCAGCTAAACCCAAAAACGAAAAAGCAAAAAAGAAAAGAACAGCGTATTTCATTTAGTTTATTTTATCAAAACCGCAATAAGGCTTTAATACATCAGGTATTTCAATGCCATTTTCGGTTTGATAGTTTTCTAAAATTGCAGCCAAAATTCTCGGAAATGCCAATGAGCTACCATTTAAGGTATGTGCCAATTTGTTTTTACCTTCAGTTGATTTGAATCTAAGCTTTAAACGATTGGCTTGGTATGATTCAAAGTTTGAAACTGAGCTTACTTCGAGCCAGCGCTCTTGAGCCACTGAATACACTTCAAAATCATAAGTAAAGGCTGATGCAAAGCTCATATCACCACCGCAAAGAGCTAACAATCTGTACGGCAGGTTTAGTTTCTTAAGTATGCCTTCTACATGGCTTACCATTTCTTCTAGTGCATTATAAGAGTTATCGGGTCTTTGTATCTGTACTATTTCAACCTTATCAAACTGATGAAGCCTGTTTAACCCGCGCACATCTTTGCCATATGAACCAGCTTCTCTTCTAAAACAAGGTGTATAACCTGTAAGTTTAATTGGCAAGTCTTTTTCATTAAGAAGTGAATCTCTTAATATATTGGTTAATGGCACTTCGGCAGTTGGTATCATATATAAGTTATCGCCCGTTACATGATACATCTGCCCTTCTTTATCAGGTAATTGACCTGTTGCATAGGCAGATTCTTCATTAACCAATATAGGCACTTGGGTTTCTTGATACCCTGCTGCAGTATTTTCATCAAGAAAAAAATTCAGCAAGGCTCTTTGCAAACGGGCTCCTTTACCACGGTATACCGGAAAACCAGCACCGGTTACTTTATTGCCAAGTTCAAAATCTATTAAACCATATTTATTAGCCAGCTCCCAATGCGGCATTAAGCCAGCATTGTCTCTTAATTCACCTACTTGTTTTACTACCTTATTATCGTTTGGCGTTTTGCCATTTGGCACATCGTAGCAAGGTATATTGGGTAAATTAATAAGTAAATTATGTTGCTTAAGATCAAGTTCGGTAAACTTGGCATCAAGCGATTTTATAGTACTCTTATTTTCTGAAACTTTTGCTTTTAGTTCATTTGCCTCAGCACCCTTACCCGATTTAAAAAGCTGACCAATCTCTTTGGCTATTTTGTTTGAATCGGCCTTTAAGGCATCTACTTCTTTTTGCACTGCACGGCGCTCAGCATCAATTTCTAAAATCTGGCCCACAATTTCTTTAGCATCAAAGTGCTTTATAGCAAGCCTTTCAATTACTAAATCGGAGTTTTCTCTTATAGTTTGTATCGCAATCATCTCAGTCTAAAATTACACGACAAAATTATCATTAAACATGTGCTCATGTTGTAAAATCATTATTTTCGGTAAAAAATTAGATATGAAACAGTTCAGCTTCTTTCTATTGCTCAATGTATTGGGCTGCACAGTATTTGGCCAAAATATGAGAATACTGAGCATGAACCACTCAGATTTTACCGCCAAAGATAATGCTGATGGAAACGGAAAATTTGTGGTTTTATCTCAATACGCTCAAGATAATTCACATTCAGCAGTAATTTCTACCTTTATTAAAAATGATTTTTCGTTAGCACATTCATTTGAATTAACACATCAAAACATGGGTAACGAAATGGCCATTGCCTTAGAAAATGCAAATATTTCGGCCAAAAAAAACCCAACCCCAAAAAACAACTATTATATACTCAGCCATACCCAATCGGGAAGTTTTGGCAGTACTGATATGGTTTTAACTAGGTTAAATGAAAACGGTAAAATACTGTGGTCAAAAACAATTGGCAGCAATGGTAGCGATTGGGGCAAAATTGTGGTGGGAACCGGAAACGGAGCCCTTATTGGTGGGCAAGTTTCAAATGGTTCAACTCAACAATTTTATTGCTTTGTTGATTCCGCAGGAGTACTAAAATGGTCAACCCTACTAAACCATTCAGGGTCTAATGGTAAAATTCACCCGCTAGGCAATAGCTACTATATTGGTGGAAACATAACCGAAAACGGCTTTGGCAAAGATGATATGATGGTGGCCAAATTAGATAAAAACGGCAAGCCTACCTGGGCAAAAATTATTGGTAGCGCAGCCGGTGAAGGTTGCCATAGAATTACGGGGGGCAATGGCAATTTGTACTTTGGCGGAGTGCAAACTGATGGTAAAAAATCGGTATCAGTTGTAAAATGCGATACTACTGGCAAAATAATTTGGAAAAAGAAATATGGGGCAAATCAAAATAACGAAAGCATGCAAGTGCTTAGCCTAATAAATGACACCCTGTATGTATTAGGTAAAACTACATCGTTTGGTGCAGGCGGAGCTGACCTGCTTGCTTTAAAAATAGATCAAAATGGTAAACTTATAAATCATAATGCCATTGGTGGCACGGGTCAAGAGTTTCTTACAAGATCTAGCAT
>JBMYOR010000356.1:0-3850 GCA_049599535.1 Bacteroidia bacterium
CATTAGGTCAAAAAAGAATTACATCAGAAGCTTGCGTTCATCATTTGTGGTTCGATGCCACGCAATATGATCAAATGGGTTCAAAAATCAAGTGCAATCCGGCTATAAAAGCCCCTGAAAATAAAGCCGCAATTCTACAGGCAGTAATTGACGATAGAATTGATGTAATTGCAACTGACCATGCACCCCACACTTGGGCCGAGAAACAAAACAAATACCAAAAGGCACCAGCGGGTTTACCTTTAGTTCAGCACTCGGTACTTATGATGATGGAAATGGTTACAGAAGGTAAAATTAGCCTTGAAAAAGTATCACATAAAATGTCGGGCGCTGTAGCTGAGTGTTTTAATCTAAACGATAGAGGTTACATGAAAGAAGGCTACAAAGCTGACTTGGTGTTAATTGATCCATTAAGTAGTTATCAGGTAAATAAGAGTAATATTTTATTTAAATGTGGCTGGAGCCCACTTGAAGGATACCAATTTAAAAATAGCATTGATAGCACTTTTGTTAATGGTAAATTGGTATATGCCAACGGTAAACTAACAGGAGCAAAACCTGGCGAAAGGTTGAGATTTAATTAAGAGTAAGCCTTGCTTTGCTAGCTTTATATATTTAATGTTTCTGGTATAAAGTTAACTAACGCACTAAATCAATCAGCTGATTAAAATATTTGCTTTTAAGCTTTTCTTGTCGGTTTAGCATTGATTCTTCTGCGTTTTCAGAGCCACCAACATGATACCTACTAAACCAAGGCAAAATGGTAATCATCCCACTTATTACACCATATTCCTTATAGGTTCTTGTGTATATATAGCCCATTCCGCCAAGCAATAAAATTGAATTTATCCCTGATTTAAAATTTCCGGCGGCAATTTGGCCCGATCCCGGAATTATTAAGCTTACCCATTTGGCAATTTTGGCTCTTTTAGGGTTTAGCTTTTTAGTTGCTTTTTCAAATATTGCTTTAATGGCAAGCCGTTCTGCTTCAGTTTGCGCAATTTCTAAAAAGTAAAATTCACTTTGCACTAGGTCGTCATTTGCAAAAAGGGCAGCACCTAGTAGGTAGTTTAAAAGATACTCTTGATCGGTGCTTGTTGGTTGTATTGAGTATAATTCTCGCAGTGCTTTTTTCCAATAAGAACACTGTAGCAGGTACTGCGCTTTTTCAAGCGCAATTTCTGATTCTAAAGAGTCTGTGTTAGTATGTAGTAATGCTTGATTATAGGCTTTTATGGCTTTATTGGTCTCGTTTAGGGCACTGTAGCATCTAGCACTAAGCAAACTTGAGTTTAATGCATATTGATTTTGCGTATCAAAATACACTACGCGTTCAAAAGTGTTTATGGCAGCAGCATAATTTCCTGATTCCATAAAATCTTGAGCCATTTTAAACGTAGAGCCAATATTTTGCCCGTTTAAGTTAAAACTAAGAAAGCAACTTAAAAGCCCTATCCACTTCAAATAAGATCTCATCAAGTTTTTGTTTGTTTTGCAATTGAGCGGCTCGGTACGATCCGTAAATATTGCCAAAATAAAAGCCTGCAGCAACACCACCGGTTAGCCAGCCATAGGCGCTTTTAATGCCATTTTTATTAAAACCAGTATAAGCTTGCCAGCCAAAAGTGCCAATTGTAAGAGCCGATAAACCCGCATCAATATAGTTACCGGTATAAATTCTACCCAAACCTGGGATTATTGATAATGTGGCCGCTAAACCCGGCTTTTTCGTTTTCATTTTTAACCCCTTATTTACAGCTATTGTTAGCACTTCTTTAGTAATAGAGTTGGTTTCAACTTTATCAAGGTTAGCTTTAGCGTTTTGCCAGTCTAATAAATAGCAATGGTTAAGGGCCAATAGCTCACTTAATTCGCTAGGGGCAATATCTTTACAGTCTTGCAAATAGGCAATGGCATCGTTATATAAATAAGAGCCGGTAAGGTATAGGCTAAACTCTTTGTTTAAAGGGTAGGTTAAATTTTCTTTTTGTTTAAACCACTTGTTGAATCTATTGAGACCCGTTTTTAAATTGTTACTTTTTCTGTAACAAACCAGCGCTTTGTGTTTATAGGTAAAACTATTCAATGAGTCTGTTAAAACAAGCCGTTCATATTCAATAGCAGCTTGATTATAATTGCCACTTTTAAATAAATAGGTGGCAAACTTTTTTGAATTTTCTACAGAGTAAAGGTCATTACCCTGTGCAAAAACTAATAAGCCTATGCAGCAAAGGGTTAAGGTGCTAAAATACCGGATCATCTAATAGAAAATTATCGTTTCGCCTTTTGTAGTCTTTTTGATTGTAGCCATTACATCTCGATAATCGATCAAAGGCAGATAGGGCACCAATAAATGCGCCTTTTTGTTGAATAGAATGAATGGCAAATACTGAACAAGAAGGATGGAAATTACACTGGGCATTATCTTGAGAAGAAAGAAAATCTTTGTAAAAAATAAAAAGACCAGAGAAAAAAAGCTGAAACTCATTATCAGCTTCTTTAACATCCCATTTTTCTTTAATAGAAACTTGCTTTTGGTCAAGCATTCCTTTTAAATCAGGTAATTGATTTTGCCCATTACTCAGCAGTGCTAAAAGTAGGAGTAGGGTAGTTGTAAATACTCTCATTGCCAAACTCGTTAATTTCAATGTTTTTAAACTCCATTATTCTATACTGCTCTTCGTCATTAACCATTAAAATAAAAATTACTTTAGTGGGTACTTCAACTCCATTAATGGTTTGATAGTTTTTATAAAATTGCTTTGAAATTACTTTTTCATCGGCATCTAAAAACACTACACCATATAGTTTTCGATCTTTAATTGATGTTATAACCTTGGTTTTACTACGACTTCTAATTTTTTTAGGAATCTCCCAAGTTGTCATTACCAAGTTATTCTCTTTTTCAACCTTTTTCGCTTCAAACACAGATTCATCGAGCCCAAAGCTATTTATGCTTCCGGTTAGGCATAAATGAAAAATGCTCATTTGAATAAAGCCCGCATCTTTTTTCATATCAATGGCTTTTCCGTTTTCAATCAAATAAATACTCGAGTCATTTGTTAGTACCATTTGCTTGTTAGGAAAACTAACATCATAAACCAATTTTTTATGGTTTAAGTCATAGTAGGCCCTACCCATTTGTAAGGCAAATGAACCATCACTTCTTTTTTCTTTTATGCTAAAGTCAAGTGCAATTCTAAATTGCTTATGCTGTGCAATGGTATTTATTGAAATAAATAAGACTAAAAACGTGGTAAAAAAAGTTTTCATTTTTAAAAGAAAAGCCGCTTATTAAGCGGCTTTTTGTGTGTTTTTTTAACAAAAAAATTATTAGAGCTTTAATGCTATTCCTAATTGTACAAGTGATTTGGCTCCGCCAAATTCTCCATAAATAGCAACAGATTCAACAGGATATGCTCTAAAACCAACAGTAGCTTCAAAAGCAAAAGGGATTCCAATTGGTAAGTCTACATCTACAAACGTAGGGTCGTCAGACTCAAAGGCCCAAGAACTCAACCGGCCTCCAACTCCTAAACCACCATACAGCTCAAATGATTCTCGAGTCATAAAGTAATAGTTATATCTGGCCATTATAGAAATATTGCTCCGCTTTAGCGTGTACTTGTAAGATGTTAATTCATCGTTCCAAGTTACGTTATTGGCAATGTATGCCACGTTTATTCCTAATCCTGACTTATCAGATATTGCATACTCTGCTTTGGCGTAAAATGGGCCTAAGTTTAAGTACGATAAATTACCATCAAGTATAGAATCAGTTAACAACGAAGCGGCAAGTTTAAAACCTAAGTTACCAGCGGCTAAAAAGCCACCACCTGCACTTACCACT
>JBMYOR010000357.1:0-3817 GCA_049599535.1 Bacteroidia bacterium
TAGCAGTAAAAGGCACCCTATAATTAGGGTGCCTTTTATAACATTATAATTATTATTGATAATCAATATAATATTTAATTGATTATTATTTCTTTACCAAAAGCTTTTTGGTTTTAATGCCATGATTTGTGTTTATGCGCAAAAAGTAAACGCCGTTGGCAATCCCGTCTAAGGCTACCATAGCTGTTTCACCTTGCATTACAAGTTTACCATCAGTTCGGTAGAGTTTATAACCATTCAGTATCTCATTCTCTAACTGAATAAACACTACATCTTGAGCCGGATTTGGAAAAATTCTAATAGATCGATCTTCAATCATTCCAGTTCCTGTGGCAACATATTCACCCGCTATTCTAAAACCAAAATGGTCGTTACCTCTATCTTCTTCATCAGAAAATCTCATGGCGCTTTGTAGCGTTTCTTGGTGGTAGTTCCAAGACCCACCTCTCCAACATCTCTTAGTAGAGCCATTTACTTCAATCAATGGGTCTGTTACTGCATCTGTACTGTAAGGTGCCACATAATTATCAGCTATCCACTCCCAAGCGTTTCCTGCCAAATTGTAGCAACCAAAAGGGTTTGCTTTGCCGCTTACCGCAGCCCTTACATGATGTGTAGCAACCTTAAGCTCATCTTGGTTCCAGTTGGCATCAGTTAAAGTTGATCCATCATATACTGCATACTCAAAGTTATCTCCACCTTTAGCTGCATATTCCCATTGTGCTTCGGTAGGTAGGCTGTGGCCATAATAATTGGCAAATGCCCATGCACCCCACCATCTCACAAAAGTTACGGGCCAAGCCGAAATAGTATTTTTATCTGGCAAATTAGTAGCTTTTGAAGGATCAGCAGATGTCCACCCCTGAAGCTCATCACTTAGGTTGTTGCCTGCGCCAGACCAATCATCAAAGTCATTTTGAATATCAGGTAACCTTTCGCCTTTTTTGGTGCCATAATCTTGGTAATCACACATGGCTTTCCAATCAAAATCATCGGCATTAAAAGGGTCTTTCATGTAAAACTCCTTTTTAGAATCATCATACCCAATGTATGATGTATTTAGTGGATTCTCTGGCTCAACATCCCCGGTAAATGGGTCGCCATCATTATCGGTATCATCATGGTCTTTAAGTACCCTAATTCCCGATAAGTTGTAAAGTGTTTTGCCTGAGTAGCCTGACTTTGACGTGCCTTGCACCAACATTGCATCTTTATCAGGCCCCATGGTTCCAACATTTACTTCAATAAGCCCATCGGCCAATGCTGCATTTAAAAACTCTAGGTATTGTGCATTTGTAATTTCGGCTTCGCTAATAGCATACTTGCTTAAAGTTACTTCATGCTCAGGAGCTGCGGCTACTTGATCGGGCGAACCCTTAAGCCCATTGTTACCCATGGTAAAGGTACCACCTTCGATATTTACCATATTAATGCTCGACGGCAAATCTTGGCCAAAAGCGCTAAATCCAAAAAGCACAAATGTTAACGAGTAAAGTATATTTCTCATCATATGTAATTATTTGATTTGCCAAACATGGTGATTTAATTCGGATCTAGGATTTTTTTTGTGTGAACGACACTTTTTTTGTGTAAACGACACGGATTGAATTAAGAATCATGATTTTAAAGATTTGAAAATAGGGTGATTTGAGAATGTCGGATTTTGGATTTTAGATGATGAATTGTTAATGATTCAACATAAAAGCACCATTACACTAATGAACTCATTCACTTAGTCACTTGCCAAACTAATTCACTCATATACTAAGTCGCTAATACACTTTTTCACTATTCTACTCATTCACTAAATCACTCATGTACTAATTCGCCCATTCACTAAGTCACTAATAACCTCTAAATCTCTCTAAAATCAAGATGAATATGATCATCATGAAGATTGTTCACCATTTTGGGTAAAACCATGGCTAAATAAATGCCTCTCGCCTTTACTTTCTTTCCACTTTCAGTGGCGTAAAACTCATCTTTAAGATCAGTTTTAAGAATTACTTTAGTGAGTTTGAGCCCATTTTTCTTGGCAGCTAAATCAATTGCTAGTATCATCTCACCCATGGTTTCAAAATCAACTTCAATGTTTTTGGTCCATTTACCCGAATTATCATATTGCAGTAAATAATGCCACACACCCAAATGATCGGTTAAAGCATAAGGTTTGTCTTTCTTTTTCATTGGGGTCATTAAATCTACACTTAGGCCCGTTTGGTGTGTGCGATGTATTAGCATTTTGCCACCGTGCTTGTTGGCGCATTCCATTACTCTAAACTTTCGTTCTGGGCAGCTGATTTCACATGTTTCAAATGCTTCAATCAAAGAATTGTGGAGTTTGTTATGAATAAAGGCATTATGCAAAACATAATAACTCAAAGGGGAGAAATAGCGGAAGTTTTCTCCGCTATAGGGCATTAGCCAAGCATTTTCTAAGGTACCATTACCTTCAGTACCAACTGCCTTGCTTTCACCCACGTTTTTATAGGTAAATACTCGGCAAGATTGCACAAATACAACAAGAAGTAAGAAAACTCCCAAAAGCTTAAGGCTTCTCCTTATTTTCTTTTTTATACTCACCAACTACTTTTAAAGTGTGTTTAAATAGAGCAGTATTTCCGGCACTACCATGGCCAGGCACCACTACATCAGCTTTTTTAAACTTTCGTTTAACCTTTCTTATTGTCTTTGGCCACTTATTAATATCAGCCGAACCTATAAAACCAATACTTTGGTTCTCAGCCGCTTTAATCATACAGCCTGCAAAAAGTACTTTTTCATTAGGAAACCAGGCCACAATATTATCATAAGCATGCCCAGGCCCCATATAATAATGTTGTACTTTTTCAAAAGGGCTTACCTCATCAAACAGAAAAAACAATAATCCAAGATCTTTAAAATCATCATCTATTAACTCATAGGTGAGTTTATTAGCAATTACATACAATTCAGGATAAGTGGCTGCTAAAACATCAAGCCCACCAATACAATCATCATGAAAATGATTTGGAATAAGCACTTCAACCTTACAATTTAGGTCATTGCTAATCCATTGAGCAAGTTGTGTGGTGATTGAATCGTCCATTGGCGTGTCGTAAAGCCAAACCTTACCCGGCTCACTAATTAGTACCATGCCATTGCAAGTAAAGCTGCCCCACTTAGGGTCTACCCTTTTGCTTACATGCATATAAAGCTGTTCGCTGTACTTTACTACAAAGAGCTGGGGCGAAATTGTGGTAGTGTCTTGGGCCTGGGACTTTGATATATTGAGAATAAAAGTTAGAAATAGCACAATTGGAAGTATTTCAAAATTCTTTTTAGAATTCATTCCCAATTGACAAAAAAAAGAAAGAAATGTCATCCTGGACTTGATCCAGGATCTTTTGATGTGAAGTAAAACACTGGCTAAAAGATTCCAAATCGAGTTTGGAATGACAAATTCTTTTTTTGTCATTCGATTTTTCAAAAGAGAGTTAATCAAGCCCATGGATTCGTCATGTTATTATACTTCTTAATGGTTTCGTTTAGCATTTTAAAATCAAGTTTGCCTTCAACTTCATTTAAATGCTCGGCAATAGCCAATGCCTTATTTATTCTTTTATCTGGGCTTTTTATTTTACTCACTAGGTAAATTAAGTTGCGTTGCTTACCCGGAGTTAATTGATCAAAATAGCCTTTACAAAGTTCATCTTGATCAAAAACAGCTTGTAGCTCTTCGGGCATTGGCATACCGTATTCTGAAAGGTCTTTTTCTATTGTAACGGTAACCTGTTGCCCTTTGTTAAGATTATTCTTTTTAATAAACTGCCTATTG
>JBMYOR010000358.1:0-3816 GCA_049599535.1 Bacteroidia bacterium
CGACTGGGATCTCCTCACTGGTGACCTTGTTGATCACATAGGAGAGATCCACTATCAAAATAGTGATGTAAAAGATTCTATTCAGGAGCTTTCTAACAAGCTCAAAGAAGTAGCTGAAAATCCTGAAAAATAATACCCAGTTTTCTTCTCAAAAATGGGATTTTCTGTTTTTTGATTGAATGCACCCTAAAGCCCGAAACGTGCGCTTGGCCGCTCTGGGGCAATAAATCGCCGTATAGGGTTCTGAGCAACGATGTTTTTCCGCTACCTGTTTTGCCTACCAAATACACCAAGTCACCCGGAAACATTTTAAAAGATGCTTCAGTAATAATTGTTTTTCCGGCTTGTTGAACCGAGAGCTTTTCAAGATCCAAAACAGGTGTCGACATATCTAAATATTTAGAGCTAAACTAACATAAGCTTGCAATGATAAAGTAAAAATGTTTGCACCATAAGTTAAGTGGCTGAGATATAGTAAAATAGATTAAATGCAAACAAGTCGTTTATAATCAATGCAAATCGATAAGGTATTTTTACTTTTGTGCCGATTTTACTAAAGGTAAAGTATAAAATGAAGAAGAATTTTATTAAAGCAGGTGTAGGTTTGGCTTTGATTGCGCTCTTTATTGGGTGTAATCCATTGAAATTAGTTGAAAAATATTTAGATCAAATCCAGGTAGTTGCTACCCCGGAAATTTTAGAAGTTCATGGTGGCAAGGTAGAATATTCGTTAAAAGGAAAAATTCCCGCTAAGGCTTTCCACAAAAAAGCTGTAGCAACAATGACCCCCGTTGTTCATTACAACGGAAAAACTTTAAACTTAGATCCAATTAGCTTAAAAGGCGAAAAAGCTGAAGGAGCAGGTAAAGTGATTAAAGTAAAAGAAGGTGGGTCTTTTGAGTTGTCTGGCGAATTTGACTACAACGAAGACATGGAAGGCAACGATCTTTATTTAGATCTAGAAATAAGAGTATGTCAGTCAGGTACTGAAAAGTGCGGAACTTTTAAGAAGGAGAAAGTAGCGTTAGGCATGATATCAACTTCAAAATCAGTTAAAGGCACTGAAGAAGTTTTTATAGCAGGCGATTTTACTCCGTTAAAAAGAAGTTTCCAAAGATCAATTTTCTTTAGCATTAACAGCTGGTACATTAGTCGCTCTGAGAAAAAAAGTGAAGCGGTAGAGCAACTACAGGCATTTGCCAAAACAGAAAGAATGCAGCTTCAAGGTATTACCGTTAATTCGTTTGCATCTCCTGATGGAGAATTAAGAATCAACCAAAACTTAACTGAAAAACGTAGTGAGTCATCGTACAAGTTTTTAAACGGAATGCTTAAAAGCTTAAACGTTTCTATTGAAGGTGAGCTCTACAAAAGAAAATCATTAGAAGAAGACTGGAATGGCTTTAGAAAGTTAGCATCGGCAAGTAACCTGCCAGATAAAGCTAAACTTTTAGAAATTATTAATTCAAAACAAAGTAATGATGATAAAGAAACAGCGGTTAAAGCTTTAGAATCATGGCCAACTATTTTGAGCGAAATGATGCCAAAACTTAGAAGATCAGATGTGATTTTAAAAGGTATTGTGGCAAATCGAACTTTAGAAGAGCTAACCACTTTGGCAAAAAATGGTAAGTATAATGAGTTTACTATTAAAGAGTTGCTTTTTTATGCAGCAAACAGAAAAGATGTAGCCACAAAAGAAGCTGCCTATAAAGCCTATATTGATAAAAGGCCTACCAGTTTTATTGGTTACAACAATTTAGCAGCAACTTATATTACCAATGGCGATTATTCAAAGGCAGAAAAAGCATTGAACAATGGTGTTGAAAAAGCAAATAATAATGATTCGTTGCAAATGAATATGGGTATTGTGCTACGAGAAAATGGTGAATACGAAAAAGCAATGGCCGCTTACGAAAGAGCAGCAAAAGCAGGTTTACCCGTAGGCTATAACAAATCAATTATCCATGTTATTAATGGCGATTATGATATGGCATTGGGTAGTCAACCTTCAGCCAAGTGTGATTATAACACAGCTTTGGCTTCGTTATTAAACGGAAGTTATGATGATGCAATAGCTGAAATCAATTGTCAAAAGTCTTTATCTGCCGATGATTATTACTTAAAAGCAATAGCAAATGCCAGAAAAGGAAACGTTGATGAACTAGCTGCAGCACTTAGCTTGGCTTGTAAATCAGATAAATCTTTAATAGCAAAAGCAACCAATGATATGGAATTCCATTCTTTCAAAGAACGTTCGGAATTTAAAAACGCGATAAACAAATAAACTTAAGCATTATGAAACTCAGAATTTTTACCGCTGCACTAGCAATGTTGGCTTTAGTAGGTATTTGGTCTTGTGGGCCAGCTGAAAATGAAGTAACTTTTGATATGGTAACTAGCAATGAGTTTCCTACCAGGGGCGACTCTGTGAAATTAACCATAACGGCTAGCAGCGAGCTTGAAAACCTTTCATCAATACAAATAAGAGTAACATCAGTTGATACCAACGGTGCCGAGTTGCTATTTCTTGAAGAAACTCAAGATTTAGGAGACCTTTCTTTTGAAGGGGAGTTTTCTTTTGAAGTAGATAAAGGTGTAAAATTTGGTGAGTCGATAAATGTAGTGGTTACTGCAAAAGATGCTCTTGATGGCAGTTTTGAGTATACTAATTCAGATGGTAAGGCAGTAGCTTACATGAAAATGTATAGAGCTGGTGCTCAAATGGGTCACTTTTTTGGAACCATTAATGGTGGCTTTAATTTGGTAGATGCTATTGAAGCATATAAAGATGCGCCAAACAGTACAAAAGATATTGTTGATCAAAGTGAACAAAAAAAGGATTTATCAAATACCCTTTCGGCAAATACTGAATCAAATACGCAGTATGTTGATTTAGGAGAAGATTTTACAATTGCCGATATTCACACAGCATCAATTGAGCAGATTTATACTGAGCGTGCTCCTTCAACATTAATTGTTGTAGCTGAAGGCACTAAGTTTTTAGCACAATTAAGAGGCGGAACAGATTACGCGGTAGTACATATTACTGCTATTGAACCTGATTTTGGAGAAGGAACTGCTGAAAGTACAGGACGTTACATTTTTGACATTTACAAACTACAGTAATTGTTAAAAGAAACCATATTAAAGGGGGCTTTGAGCCCCCTTTTTTTATATTTGGTGTTTTATGCTTTTATTGATTGAATTGGCTCAAATAAAAAAGAGATTGAGTATTTTATAAACTACTATAAATAATAGCCTTAGCTCGTAAATGACATTTCTATATCCTGCATTTTTATACGCACTTGCATTAACCGCAATACCCGTTATTATTCATATTTTTAATTTTAGAAGGTTTAAAAAGCAGGAGTTTACTCAAGTAAAATTTTTAGAAAAAGCAACTAAAGTTAGAAAAAGGTTTAGGCAGCTAAAAGACCTTATTATAATGCTGCTTAGAATGTTGGCTATTGCGTGCTTGGTAATAGCTTTTGCACACCCATTACCGAAAAACGCGGCTGATACAAAAGGTAAGCAAAACCTTATTAGCATTTACATCGACAACTCGTTTAGTATGGGTTTGCAGGGTGAAAATGGAGAATTACTTGCTGTAGCTAAAAAGAAAATTGAAGAAATAACCGAAGCCTTTGGAGAAAACACTCTTTATCAGCTTGTAAACAACAATACGGCAGAGCGATCGAGAACTTTTGTAGAGAAAGATATATTATTAGATGCTGTGCAACAGGTTGACCTGAAGCCATTTATTTTAACTGATAATGAGCTTAACCAGTTGCAGCGCAGCGACTTAATGCAAGG
>JBMYOR010000359.1:0-3816 GCA_049599535.1 Bacteroidia bacterium
AGAAAAAGAATTTTAGATGGTAAAATTAATTGTATTCCTTGGGGTTTACCTAGATTTGAAAAATATTCTCCTGGAATAGAACAAGGTAAATATTATATGGTAACAGCTAATACTAAAGTTGGTAAAACTAAGTTAACTGATTTTTTATTTCTTTTTAATACTATAAAACAAGTTGTTGATTTAGGTTTAAATATTAGATTAAAAATCAGAGTGGTATTAAGTTGTAAGAATGAGAAATAAACAGAAGATGAAAAATATTAATTTAATAATAATAGCATTAGTATTTGGGGTGTTGGCATGTAAAACGGCACCGCCAGAGCCTTTTAATCACAAAACCCAAACTATTAAAAGCAACCAAAAAGTTGACCATCTTAACATTTGGGTTAAGGATCCGATAAAGGCCAAACAGATGTTAATTGACTTAGGATTTACTGCAGTGCCAGATTCAATGTGTCAGATACACAATGGGCAGGGTACTACCGGTAGGTATTTTCATTTTTTAAACGCTTATCTTGAGTTGATTTTTATATACGATCGAGCTGAATTTGATAAGAACAATGAAGTGAATCAAAAATTAGATTTTGCAGAGAGAGCCAGTTTTCAATCAAACGGTGCCTTGCCAATAAGCATTGCTTTAAAGATGAATGAATACGATGTTGCAAAAATTCCATTTGAAAAAAATGAGTACCACCAAGATTGGATGCAAGAAAACATGAACATTTATGCTGCTAAAAGCTCAAAGACTAATTTAAATGAACCATCAGTATTTGTGGTTTATCCTGAGTTAGAATCAGATACTTTCGCTACGCTTGATGACCTTACGAATATTCCTGATGAATATGCATTTGCGCGTGAGTATTTTAAGCACTCAAATGGTGTTAAAAAGATTACGAAAATTAAAATCACATCGCCAGGTTTAGATTTAAGTTCAGAAACTATGAAGGCCGTTAGTGATATTGATAAAGTAATTGTGGCTGATGGAAACGAGCAATTATTAGAACTAACATTTGACAAAGCTGTACAAGGTAAAAACTTTGATTTAAGGCCTGATTTACTATTGGTGCTGCATTTGTGATTAATATAAAATCACTAGCTTGGGTATTAGCGCCGAGCATTACACAAAGCCCAAATTAATACCATTGAAAATATGGGTAAAATTATTTGGAAATATTTAGCATCATCGCTGGTAACCCTGGTATTTTTTGTTTCTATTACTCTTTACTCTGGCATTGGAATTGTAACCATAATTGGAAATGCAATTTTCTCATTTATAATGTTCATCATTTCGGTGATTACTATTGGTGTAATTGAAAAAAGCATTCAATTAAAAAGTAAAAAACGCAAATTTTTAATAGCTAGCGGAGTATCTGCAACAGTAGGAATATGTATGATAAGTCTCATTTATTGGCTTACCAATCCAGACTACCGCAAGAACTTTTTTCCGCCGCAATACACCAATTATTTCGAAATCACTCGAGCTCGAGAATTTTATATCGCTTTTGAATATGAATTATATATTAAGGCGCAATCGATTCAAAAAGATGCTATTACAGAATTTTTAAAGCATGAAGGATATCGAAAGCTCGAAAATGAAGATATTGATGAGCTAGATTTAAACGGACCCTATTGGTTTCCGAATGAAACGAACAAAGGTTTTAAGTATTATGAACTTAATAGCAACTCAAGAGATGAGATTTATAAATTAATTATTGTTTCAGATAATAAAGAAATACTATATGGTTTCTACCTAGCCTATTAACATAGGTTGCCACTACGATCAATCATATATTTGGGCAACTCAATGCAGAATCTCAATGCTATTTTTGGTAAAGCTAATTTGTGAGCTACTTTGAAAATCTACACAATACAAGCCCATAAAACACCATTAGTGCCTTGGCTAAACCGATTAAAATAATATGATTGAAATAAGAACCAACTGCGAAAACTGCAATGCTAATTTACCAGCAAATAGCAACGAAGCCATGTTTTGCGCTTTTGAATGTACCTTTTGTGAGCTGTGTGTTACAAAAGTGTTGCATAATGTATGCCCCAATTGTGGCGGTGGCTTTGAAAAACGACCTATTTTGCCTAAAGCTTATTTGATAAAATATCCACCATCAGCTAAAAAAATATTGAAACCAATAAATGTTTCAGAGTTTGAAAAAATACGCAATAAGTTTAAAGATGTGCCACCATCTAAAAGGTGATTTGATAATAGAAATATTGTATAATAAATTTAAAATAAGTGATTAATTATAATAATAAAAAATTTAGACCAGTTAAAAACTCTCAAAACGGAGAAACAACTGAAGAAACCGTTTTTTTATACAAACAAAAAGGTGATATTTTAACGGCAGAATACCAAGGTGGTGATATTAAGAAAGGGCTTTTAATTGGCTTGATAGACAATAATGGTGGCATTGATATGCGTTATCAGCAGGTTAATAGTAAAGGAGAATTAATGACTGGTGTATGTTTATCAAAACCTGAATTAATGCCCAATGGCAAAATTCGATTGCATGAAAAGTGGCAGTGGACCTCAGGTAACCAAAGCAGGGGAGAATCGATTTTAGAAGAGTTTTAAAAAAGATTTAATAGGTGTTTAACTGTGTTTTAATTAACTATAGTTGAACTGTAAAGTATAATTTTAAATAATAAGAGTATCAATGTATGTTAAATAAAATAATACTCTCCGTAGTAGTTATTTCAAGCTTTTGCGCTTGTAATTATAATAAGAAATCCCAAAAATCAGGTGATCTGCTTGGCGAAGATAAAAGCGCTAAAATAGATAGTTTGGTAATGCGGTATCATAAATTAAATAGGTTTAGCGGAACGGTTTTAGTTGCATTTAAAGGTGAATTGCAATATCAAAAACATTTTGGGTTGGCTAACTATGAGAATAAGATTCCGATTACATCTACCACAGCCTTTAAGGTGGGCGAAATCACTGAGTTAGTAACCCTAAATATTCTCAAAAAACTGGTTGATGAGAATAAGTTAGAAATGAGTGACTCATTATCTCAATTTGTTCAAAAAGTTGGTATTAAAGCCAGCATTGGTGATTTAGTAAACGAGAAAGTTGATGTTTCTTACAATTTAATTGGAGAATTAATTGAAAAGGTTAGTAAAGCTGACTATCAAAAAAATATTGAAGACTATGCCAAAAGCTTAGGTTTAGAACATACCTTTTTTAATGATGAAGACGCGGTGATTGCCACAGGATATTTGTATGACAATATTGATGGAAAAGGGCTTAAGTTGCGAAAATCTTCTAGCTATAATTTAAATGATGCTTTTAGTAGTACGGGGCTTAAATCAACTGGTAGCGATCTGGCTAAAATAGTGCATGCTCAAACCAAAAACATTAATATTCATGGCTATTTAAAAAATGATGGATTCAGTTATGCATTGGTGCATGATGCTGAAAAACAGCTTTCAATTATAATTTTAAGTAATAGAAAACACCCTGTGGCCAACGAGATTGTAATAGGAGTTAATGCTATAATAAATAATAAGGAGTACAAGATGCCTTTATTAAGGCAGCCCTTTAAAATTGATAAAAGTATCCTGCCAAATTTTATAGGTAGTTATTCATTAAATCCCAATATGAATTTTGAAGTTACTCTTGTAAATGACAGATTGTTTGTAACTATGGGAACAAATAAAATACACCTAATACCCCAAGCGCCAAATCAATTTTATATCACTTTTTCTGATGCATCTATGCGGTTTATAACCGACTCTACTGGTAAGGTAAATAGCATTAAGCTACTCAATGGTTTTATTGATAGTGATCAGGTGGCCAAGCGGCTGCCA
>JBMYOR010000360.1:0-3799 GCA_049599535.1 Bacteroidia bacterium
TTTTCTAAGATCAATATTTTCTATTCCGTTAATGGCCATCCCCATTAGAACAATTTTATCCTTTTGGCACCTAAAAGTTTTAATATCGTTTGGTATTCTAAACTCTAAGTATTCAACCTTTTCAAGTACTTTTTGATAAACAATATCACTAAACATATCAATGAGTTCGTCTGCCTTTTCGGTTGATTCACTTTTTATTTTAACCCAATCATCAGCGGTTATGGTGTTTGATGCTAAAAACTGAACAAATTCTTTCTCAAGCTTTTTTAATTCTGGCTGTGGTAATCTTTCAAACTTCATTTTCAAATGCTGAAATTTGATGCAAACTTCGTTAATTACTCTACATGAAGCAATTTTTAAAGCCTTTGGTAATACTGTTGGTGTGTATAGCCAGTTGTGGTACTTACACTTTTGGGCAAGGTAAATGGCCTACTGACACAAGTTTTAAATATATACACTTAAATACGGGCTACAGTGCACCAGCTTTTCATTTGGGTTTTCAAATTGGAGTTGAATTGCCCATTAAAAGAACTTATAAAACGTTTACACCACTTAGATTTTTAAAACACTTTGGTTTAAAAAAACTACCGAAAAACCAAACCATTTACAGACAAACCAGTTTTGAGCCTTTTATGCTTTTTTACAATCATAAATTTAACCACAGCAATTTAAGCATTGGCGCCGCTTGGCATTATCGAATCGAAGGCCCTACTCGATTTTATGGTTCTGTTGGTTTTGAAGTAGGCAGGGCATTTCAGTTTTATAGAGATGCAATTGTTTTTGATGATCGTGGCCAACCATCTGAGCAATTTATTACTTCAAATGGCTATTATCAATTAGGGTTCCTTTTTGAAATCGGATATATTTTTAATAAACCCAAACATCAGTCAATATATTACCGAGCTCATGTGGGTACTCTTTTTCCATATAATCATGTATTAAACGCCTATTTAAGAAATGAATTAGGCTTAAAAATAATTTCGCTACGATGAGAAAAATAGCCGTTTTACTTTTACTAATAGCAAGCACCTTTACAGGCTGCTATGAACCGCAAAGCAATGATATTGATGCAATTAACGACCATTTTTATGTAAAATCGGATGGTGCAAACTTGCCGGTTCAAATTCAGGGTAACTTAAACTCAAATGTGCTTGTATTTGTACTGCACGGTGGCCCTGGTGGCGATGCTACTATTTATAATGAAGCCACCAAAACCTTTAGCGATAAAATGGAACAGAACTACGCTATGGTATATTACGATCAACGTGGATCGGGCATAAGTTCAGGAAACTATAAAAAAAGAGAATCTCTTACCATTGATCAGCATGTAATTGATCTTGATAAAGTAATTACAGCCACAAAATTTAAATATGGGCAAAACCATAAGGTATTTTTGTTGGGCCATAGTTGGGGGGGTACATTGGGTACGGCTTATTTATTAACCCCTGGTTTTCAGCAAAAAATAGATGGATGGATTGAAGTAGATGGCGCCCATAATTTTAGCGGCACCACCGAAATTAGTGATATGTTTAGGCAATACGCACCAATGATGATTAATGCTAATAATTCGGTTGATTATTGGCAAGGTGTACTTGATTTTGTAAACGATCTTGACACTATTAATGATTATGATATTTCTCAACTTAATAGTTACGGTCATAGTGCTGAACAATACTTGGCCAACGATGGCTTTATTACAGGCGAAGATCTATCGGCTGAATATTTTAAAATGTACTATAGTAGTAAATATAACTCTGTTACGGCATCAGTTAACCTATTTTTCACCAGCTCTGGATTTGGAATGTTTGATGAAGTTAGCAATACAGATTTTACCGATCAACTTGGCGAAATAACCATTCCATGTCTTTTTTTATGGGGAAAGTATGATTTTGTAATTCCACCAGCTTTGGGGATTGAAGCGTTTGAAAAAGTGAGCACCCCACCAGGTAATAAACAAATGGTAATTTTTGAAACATCGGCGCATTCACCAATGATAAATCAACCACAGGCTTTTACCGAACAAGTTGTTTTATGGATTGATAAAATGAAGTAGAATTACCTCTTTTTTTATCTTAAACTTAGAACAAATTAGCTTAAAATCAAATGATTTGAAGACCACTGTGATTCGTCACTTTTAGGGTTTAATGGTTTTTGGGTTTGCCCTTACTCTCTACATTCAAGAGGGTATTGAGTTTAACTCCTTAGTTATTTCAAGGTACTTTAACGATGGTAAGAATTCTTATACCCCATCAAAAAGCCACAAATACTCAAGCTATTTACTGAGGCTTACTCAAGATCAGTATTAAGCCTGTAACGCATTATTCGGCCATTACCTTTATCGGCAACAAATAATGTACGCCTTAAGTAGCAAATTCCCGATGGATCTTTGAATTGAAATGGGCCATCACCTTCTCCGCCAAATGATACTATAATATTTCTTTTCTCGGTTGAATTTGCTGGTGGGGTCACGCCTTCTTCACCCGATATGGTAAATTGATAAAGGCTATCTTTTTCACTATCCACTACAAAAATGTGCCTTCGATCTGGTGCAAAGCAAATATCTTCAGGTTTGCCAAATCTAAACGATTCATACATAAAGCGCGATGATTTACCATAATCAAAATCAGTAAAAACGGGAGACGACTCATAAGAATAACCCGATTCAGGGTTAAAAGTTACTGTAATATAGAGCACACCAAACTCTGGTACGTTACCATTACTTGTTTGCTGGCAATAAGCAAAGTTTAATGAAGTTGATATGCCAAAAACTTCTTGTGGCGGGCCTACTTCATTAGCTATTGCAGATATTCCTATTGTTGATTTAAGGCTTGAAACATCTGGGCTTAAACCACGGGCAAAAGTGGTATTATTACCTTCTTTGTCATAAACCAAAACCACGTTATCAGGTCGAGATGTAGCGTTTGGGTCATTTCTCGGTCCTGTTCGCGAAACATAAATTTTATTATCAGCCATTGGCGCTACCCCCGTAAAACGCACTTCTTCATCTTCTTTTCTAAAAGAAGTATTGCGTCTCGATTCATCATCAAAAGGATGTATAATGGTATCTAAATAAACTACATCGCCTTCTCCAGCTGTATTTCCTAACCTGTAAATCGCGCTTAACTCTTTAATCTCGTTGTTAACTTCATAATCAACCGTGCCAATTACGTAGGTATGAATTCTTCGGTCTTGTACTACATCAGTAGCACCTTTTACAGCAATTACTCTATGTTCTTTACCTGTTTGATCCAGTACATGAACCCCATTATCATCAATCACATAAATCATTTCGTCATAGCCTGCATAAACATCAGTTGGGTTCACAAATCCATTCCAAATTGGCTGAATTGGTACATAACCTACATTTTGAGGGTTTAAAGTAGGGTCTATTGCTCCTTCTTCAAAAATTTCCTTAATGGTATCATCTTCTTTGGTTCCAAAAATATCGTTACAAGCAGTACTAAAAAGCAATGCAAATAAGCTAAAAACCAAAATGCTATTCTTTATCATATTACTGATATTCCTAATGTGAATTGTTGGTTATAACCAAGCCCCTTACGTGCTATGAAAGCATAATCAAACCGTAAGTTACCGAACCTTCTTTGTAAATCAACTCCTGCACCAAACGTAGGATATGTGCCTTCAAAACCCAATAAATATCCAGTTCTTAAAAAGAGTATTTTATTTCTCGCATATTCAACACCCATCGATACAGTTTCTTGATTATCGGTTGGGTGATTTAACTGCAACATACCTTTTACATGGTGCATTCCTTTTTTGTATAAACTACCCGAAAAAC
>JBMYOR010000361.1:0-3794 GCA_049599535.1 Bacteroidia bacterium
CGACCCCCTGCAAAAGATATTTCGCGTTCGCGTGATTTTCCTCCAAAAAATATACCTACTCTAATCATGTTTAGTATTGGCGATTACAAACAAAAATGGTCAAATGCCTACTTCTTTAGCTTTTTTCTTTCCACATACTTAAGCCATTTGAAGCGCAAATAATTCCGTAGCCCAACGTCGGTATTCTCGGCAAAGTATTTTTGTGCTTGCTGGTAATGATTGGTTTTTGCATTTTTTACCAAATCTGCTTTTTTGCACAATGCAATGGCTTTACCATTTTTTTGCCAAAGTACATTTAGTTCTATGGGTTTTAATTCATCAGAAAAAGTTGCAATGGCATTAGTATGGGGCTTTGAAGTTAGCCAATATTCAAAGTTTAGGCTTAGGGGTTTATATCCATTAAGGTCAATGCAAAGTTGGTTGTTGGTAATTGCATTTAGCGGCAATGATTTATTAAAAAAATGAGCTTTATGCTCAAAAAAGGCATCATATTGATTAGCATTTTTAAATAAAGGAAGCCTATAATTAATGGCTTGACTTTGCAATGGAACTTGAAAAAAGCCGGCATCAATATTATTGGGGTGGTGTGTGCCTGAGTACCCTTGATTTGTGCTTACCGATACTTTTGGCCAAACGCTAAAAATGTCATTTTCAATTAAAAATTGATTGTGTTGTAACTCCCAATTGTGTTGGCCAAAGGTTTTGATGTAAGTTGGTAGCCTTTGGTCAGGTTCGTTTTTTGTGCTTAGCCAAGTTTTAAATTTTTGCCATTGCTTGGCGGTAAAGGCCTGCCCGCGTGTTGAAGTTTTCTGCACCATAAATGCAGAGTTGTTATTTGCTAATAAATGAAAAGGGAGCCCTGAATGGCTATTGTGATGATAACGGTAAAGACTAATTTGGCCAACCTTGGTTTCGTTTTCATAAAAATCCAAGGCTTGTTGAGCGTAAGTGTAAAAAAACGGTGATACTAAACTATCGTCTTCTAAAATAATAATTGAACCATATTCATTTGATAAGTCGCCGCATCTTCTTAGGTTTTCATCAAGCCCTATGGCTTGGCTATCGTTAATAATTCGTTTTTGTCCAAAAGGCCAATTATAGGCATTAATAAACTCAACTACAGCCGAATGCGCCCCGGTGTGATATCTGAAAACCAATGTAACGTCATATAATTCATGGGCTTTTTCAATTGACCAAAGCAGCTGCTTTAGGCTTTGGTTTCGCTTAAAAACCGGAATTATAATTGCGGGCTTATTCAAGGTGTGCTTTGTTGGTGGTTAATACTTTTAACAGTGCCCAATAATACATTTTTTGATGCCAAAACTCAGCCCAAATTACCTTGCTTATATGCCAATTACCTTCAACCACTGCGGGTTGCTTTTTTATTTTGTAAATGGTGTAGGCAAACTTTAACGGCCCCTTAAAAAACTCGGCCCAGCTTACTTCAGGTAGTTTCATTATTCTGCTAGTATATAGCTTTTTAAGCTGTTTAATGCCTTGTAAAACCCTCACCTGTTTTTTGTATTTTGCCCAAAGACTTCGTGGTGCATGGTAAACTTGATTGTTTTCAACAAAATACATTTTTTTATTGGCGTGCCAGCAACGGTTTCCTAATTCAAAGTCTCCACCCGAATAAAGAGTTTCGTTAAACATTCCGGTTTCTTCGAAAACACTTTTTTGTACAAGTAAAAAAGCAGTTGGGCCAAAATGATTTTGCTCCCAGTAGCTTTTGCATCTAAACTCATAAAACTGAGAATATTGTTTCATTAAACGCATGCCTGGGTTGATTTGTAAATTAATGTCAAAGGCAATGTAGCTGTTAATTACAAGTTTTGTTTCAATCAACTTAAACCAATTGGGCTTTATAATTATGCCAGCATCTGCAAAAAGCAGCCAATTGCCCTTTGCAGTTTCAATACCACGGTTTCTGGCGTAATATGAGCCTTTTTGGGTTGTAATTTTTACTTCAAAAATGCCTTGGTCCGCTAGCCAATCGCTAATTAATCTTTCTGATCCATCATTACATACAATAATCTCATAGGGACAAGTAATCTCACTTTTTCTTAGGTGAGAAATAGTTTGTTGTAAACCTTTAAGATCCTTATATACAGGAATGATTATGGAAAGCTTGATGCTGCTACTCACCTAAAATTACTTGATGGTACAAAGGATTCAATTTTTTCCAATCGAAATGCGCATCTACCGTTTTACTTGCTGCAATTGATTTGGTGCACAAAACGTCAGGGTTAAGCATTTGATCAATTGCGGCCGCCATTGCTTTGTAATCTCGTTCTTGACACAGAATACCATTGTGATTATTTACTGCAAAAGGAATATCACAATGGTGAGTGCTAATTATGGGCAAGCCGGCCGCCATTAATTCTAAAAAAGTTACTGGGAAACCACCTTCGCAGTCTCTATCGGCTGCCCATTGGCTTGGTAAAAGGGCAAAATCGCATTTTGCAGCAATTTGTTGCAACTCGTTGCGAGATACAAATCCATGTTTTTGCAGCATTGGTTTAATTAGTCTGTCATTAAAAAGGCTTTGCAATTGAATGTTAAATAGGTGGTCGTTATCAGTGGTATTTACCGCATCACCCACTAGGTGAATTTCAATTTTTTGATTTGGGTTTTCTGTTAAAAAGTGCTTGCAAGCTAAAAGTGCAGTGTCAATGCCTTTTTTTTCTTTAAATGCACCGGCAATTAAAATTTTTGGAATTTGCCCAGTTTGTAATTGAGCATTTGGTGTTGATAGTACTTTGATTTTTGAAACACCAAAAGGTAAAACTTGAATTTTATGAACTGGGCAGCCTTTTTTTACCAATTCGCTTTTCATAAAAGGGCCTTCAGTAATAATTACATCTGCTTTTTCAAAAAGTTGTTGATATCGTTGATCCCAAATAGGGTTCTCAAAAGGTAATCTGTGCAAATCGTACCCATAAAAACGTACTATTCGTCTGTCGCATTTCACATTTAAATCATGCCAAGCCCTATTGCCAAAGTGCGAAAAAAGAATGCTTTTGGCACATTTGGTTTTTTCAATTCGCTTTATCCTAAAATTAGGATTTAGTTTGAGCATAATGCCTTTTGGTGCCTTGTAGGCTTTAGGCTTTTTAGGGTACAATTCAAGAAAAGTATCTGCTAAAACGGTTTGCTTAGCCAAGTCAAATAATTCCATTTGGTCGGTTATCCAACCTTGGGTTGGTGGCAACCATCGGTTAACCGAATGAAAAATATGATAGTCTTTTGTCAAGTTTTCAAAAGTAGTTTTTAACTATTTTGGCAAAGCGTTTAAGTTTAAATAATCATTTAATTCAAGTTTTAAAACTTAATTATTAAAAGGCTTAGATATTTTAGATTGTGGTTTCATGTTCTTGAATTTCAAGTTGCGGGTTGTTTGCTTGTAATCTAAGCTAATAACTATGTTTGAACCCCATGAACTACATACGCACTGTTTATCGCATTTTCTTTTTTGCACTATTTAATAAACCCTTTAGGAATGTTTCTAAACCGCAATTGGTAAATACAATCAATGGTAAAAACTTACGAGTCGAGATTAACTTTCAGATCGGCAGTAAGAACTATTGTATTAAGCGGGGTCTGCAGCCTAGGATATTTGATATTGAAATCAATGGAGACAGGCTCGATAAGAATGCGAACATACGAGACTTCCAAAAATACCTAGAAGAGAACATTCTAAAACTAAACTATAAGAGTTTTACTCAGATAGTTATGTTAGGTAGTGCGTCTTTTACACCCTTCATGCAATTGCACTTAGGTGCTAGGCGTGAGAT
>JBMYOR010000362.1:0-3783 GCA_049599535.1 Bacteroidia bacterium
CCTTCCCCCTGCGGGGGAAGTTAGAAGGGGGCAAACAAATACGCACAGATCTATTCGTTTGGCTGTGGTATGATTGCGGGGAATCATTCTTTTCAATTTATTGTGATTTTAAGTTTCATCAAAAATCACATAAAATTTAAAAGGGCTTATATAAGTAAGCCTTACGATTATAAATAATATTGCCCCTAATTTAAAAAGGGCAATCCGTTAAGATTACCCTTTTTCTCATAATGCTTATTCTAATAACCTATTCTCTCTCTATTTTTTCTTTCTTGGGGCTATACCATAGGTTAATTGACCCACAAAATCTTCGGGAAACTCATCCATATCATCAAAGCCCAATTCAATTTCTCCGTTTTGAGTATCGTCAATATAGTTGGTTTTAAATATATAATCCCAAATACTAAGGCTAATCCCAAAGTTAACTCCTGGCATTTGCCCTTTTGGTAGAGCCTTTACATGATGCCAAAGATGCATAACAGGATTGTTAAAAATGTACTTTAATGGGCCATAGGTCCAGTTTACGTTGGCATGATTTAAATGACCAATGAGTATTGAAAAGAAATGCACAATAAAGGCCTGAGATGGTTCTCCGCCAATTATTATCATTACCGCAAGTGTTTTTAGTGGCTTATATAAGATGTTTTCCATCCAATGGTAGCGCAGGTGGGCTGCAAACCCCATTTCTTTTACAGAGTGATGCACCTTATGAAACTGCCATAAAAACTCAAATCTATGAAGCAAAACATGAGTAAACCATTGCACAAAATCATTGATAATAAAGAAAATCAACAAGCCAAGCCATGTTGGCATTGTTTGTAAATTAATAAACGATAATGTGTCTTTAGTAATTCCCAAATCACTCAACAACACGCCTAAAATGGCATAAATACCACTTATTGCTATTGAAAAAATAAAAAAGTTAAAAAACATGTAAAAAGCATCTAGCCAAAAATCTTTTCGAATGGTGGCTTGATTTTTTCGCCAAGGAAAAGACAATTCTAATATCCAAACTAAAAGTGAGATTACCACCAATCCCCAAAAGTAGTTGGTGTACCAAGGCACATCAAAAGTGATACAATTTAGAGTGCCCGTAAATGCATTTGTAAATGCGGTTATATATTCATTCATATGTTTAAAAAATGTTTAATGCTATTTATAAAACTTCATCTAAATCTTTTTCAGAAACCCTAGTACTATCACTAAAGTTTACAATAGGCAAGGAAGCATCTGAGCTCCAATCTATCCAAGATCCATCGTAATTAAAAACGTTTTTGTAGCCCAGTAGTTTGGTAAGTACAAACAAAGTTTGTGCGCTGCGTACACCTGATTGGCAATACACTATAATTGAGTCATTTTTGCTAAGGTTTAGGCCATTATATTTCTCTTCGATTTCTTGTTTTGATCTAAACCAAATTTCGCCATCACTACCCATATTCATATTTTCCCAAAAATCAATATGAATGGCGGTAGGTATATGACCTGCTCTAAAAGCGCCTTTTTTAAGCTCTTTACCAGAATATTCATCCTTGCTTCTACAGTCAAGTAGTGCAATATTGGCCGATTCAGTTGCTCTTTTTACTAAGTTTCTATTGGCCCAATTGGTTTGATTTAATTCATGTTCAAACTCAAAAACTGAAGGTGAAACTTTAAATCCCTGACTATCTTCAACAAGTGGATAGCCATGAGCCACCCAATCTTGAAAACCACCATCGAGTATTAATATATTATGATGACCATAACTGTGCAGCAACCACCAAAATCTTACGCTCTCGCATTGAGCTCTATCATCATACAACACAATTGTTTCTCCGGTTTCAACTCCTTTACTGCCCAAAATCTCAGCTACATTTTGGCGATCAAGTGCTAAACCCGAAACAGAATCAATTGTTTGGGTCATTTGCGAACGATATATATGCACTGAATTTGAAAGGTGACTTTCGTTAAAAAGCTCTTCTTTTCTACAATCAATAAGGGCAAATTTTTTCTCACTTGCCACCATTTTATTAAGTGATTCGGGAGAAATTAAAAATTCACTTTTGGTGTATTCATGCTTTTCAATAGGAGCAACCTCAGTGGTTTTACTATTATTAGAGCATGAATTTAACGTAACTAACACTAGAAACGCAGCTAAGTATTTATTTAATCTCATACCATTCTTCTATTTGCAGTGGCTTGCGTCTCCCTGTATTTTCAGGTGCGTAATGTGTTGCTAAATAATTAATAATTTTACCTTCTTTGTCGCCCAATTGCCACAAACCTTGAGTTTCTTGCATCCATTTTATCATTTTTTTCCAACCATCTTTGTCAGCTCTATTTTGAGTAACTAATTTGGCCGAATGACATGCTGTACAAGTTTGTTTTACAATTAACCAATCACCTTCGGCAATCAATCCTGATTCTACTTCTTTGCCATTTACAATATTATAGTTGGCATTAGCATTTACAGGTGGATGAAACCTATGGGTAATAGATCTATTTGGTTTTGGTGCACTATTGCATGATGCCATAAAAGCAGCTACCAATAGGTACACAACTATGTAAATTCTGTTTTTTACCATATTAAAAGGCTATTTACACTACTTTAATTGCAATACGATGGCACGCATTGTTTAAATATCCTTTGGGGTTCCAACCTGGCACAACCATAGGTTGCGATTTACCATTTTGGTCAGTGGCTTTGGCCCATACCTCATAATATCCTTTACTCGGAAACTTAATTTGTGCTTTAAAGTGCTGCCAGGCCAACCTGTTAGCTGCTGCATCAATTGAGCACTTTTGCCAAGTAGCACCAAAATCAATTGATACGTGCATTTCTTTAACACTGAAATCGCCCGCCCAAGCGTGCCCTTTTACTTCAAGTGTTTTGCCAAAGGCCAATTTGCCGCCAGACTTTGGAGATGTAATTAGCGATTTAACCGGCATTGATTCAATAATGCACATTTCATCAGGAGCTACACTTTTGCCAGGTTCAACAGGTTCGCAAGGAACCCTATAGCTAGGCGCTTCCATTTTTGCGCCATCGTGCACTTTGTTTCTAACTACTAATTTGGTTAGCCACTTACCAGATGTTGAAGCCGGCCACCCACCAAATACAACCCGCAATGGATGACCATTTTGGTAAGGTATATCTTCACCGTTCATGGCCCATGCAATTAATGATTCGTTTTCCATTGCTTTGGTAATGGGTACGCCTCTTGATATTGTGGTTTTAGCCGGATCACCAGAAATATGTGTATCTGCTCCGTAGTACCCCACATATACAGCATCTGATTTTACTCCTGCAAATTCGAGTACATCTTTTAACCTTACACCTGTAAATGATGGACTACCCACTGCTCCTGTTGACCATTGATTACCTTTTGCAGGTGGATTGAATTCGGCTCTGCCGTTTCCGCCGCACTCTAAAGTTAATTGATAAGTATATGTTTTAAACTTTGATTTTAAATCCTTAATACTAAGCTCAACAGGTTTTGGAATTGACTCTCCTTCAATTGTGAGAGTCCAATTATCTACATCAATATTTTTAGGCGGAATCCCATTATTTCTTACAAATAAATGTTTGCCAGATGTAATTTTCTCATTGAGAAGATGAGCGGGAGTTTCGGCATTTAGCGGTTTATCATTTAAAACCACTAAGCCATCTTTACCTTCAATTTTAAAATCATTATCGGAATCGAGCAGTGCCTGCGGAATTAAGCCTGAAGGATAGGTTTTACCAAAAACTAAAGGTGCACCAAGTGCTGCACCCATTGATAATAAAGCAGCTTTTTTTAGAAAGCC
>JBMYOR010000363.1:0-3782 GCA_049599535.1 Bacteroidia bacterium
TCTGGCCAATTCGGGAACTGTACTCTCTATTGGTGCAATATTTAATGATGGAAGCGGAACCTCGGCAGGTCATGCTAGAATTTATGGATGGTCAGGATCTGCTTGGGTACAACAAGGGTCAGATATAGATGGAGAAGCCGCGGGAGACCGCTCTGGCTTTTGTGTTCCGCTTTCAAATGATGGAACAATAGTAGCCATTGGCGCAAAATTTAATAGTGGAAATGGAACCAGTTCTGGCCAGGTAAGGGTGTATCAATTTAATCCAGAAATTAAAATAACTGGAAACTCTCAGGAAATTGCTGATGGAGATAATACTCCAAGTACTTCAGATAATACTGACTTTGGTTCCACGTCACTTCCGGTGACTAAAGAATTCAACATAGAAAATACATCTGGATTCCCGCTAAATCTATCGGGAAGTCCAAAAATTGCTGTTTCTGGCACTAATGCATCTGATTTTGAAATAATAAACCAACCTAATAGTAGTGTTGATGCCTTTTCAACTGTAAGTTTTCAAGTTAAGTTTACACCTTCTTCTATAGGTTCGAAGACCGCGACTATTACCATAGAGAGTAATGATCTTGATGAGTCAACCTATACATTCGATATAGCTGCTGAAGCTGTTCAAGAAGACTTCATTTCCGATGACATCACAGAAAATGGAACGGCCACAGCAAATGTTACCCAAACCACATACTACCCCAGTCAAGCTTGGAACAACAACACGGGAAACTACTGGAGAACACCTAGTAGTTCATACAACAGATATACAACATATGACCTGGGTAGTGGAAACGCTGCCGCGGCAACGCGATACAAAATATTCATTGAAAATACTGGGGTAACTCCAAAGAAGTGGAAACTACAAGGCTCAAATAGTTCAAGCTCTGGTTTTGTTGATTTACATACCAACGAATTGGCAAGTAGACCAGCCGTGTCTACTAATAGCGGAGTTTATTATGAATACAGTTTTACAAATTCTACGGCCTATCGTTATTACAGGCTGTACATATATTATAATTTTGGCGGGTCTGGATATGTTAGAGTAAAAGATTGCCAAATATTCACTTCCGAACACGGAATTGCTCATGGCAGTAACACCACATCAACCCTGGATGAACTTACACTAACTAGTAGTCAAAACTCTGGCTTTGCCTTAAAAGAGTATGGCGATATCATTAAAATAGGTACTCCTACTGGCTCTTTTAATGAAGTAGCCACACAACTACCATCCAATAGCAATCTGGCTGCAAGAATCGATAAAACCTGGCCATTTCAAGTTCAAGACGCTAATGCTAACGGGGGTAAGCTCACTATATCCTTCAATATTGGTAGCTCGTTAAACCCAGCTTACACCTACTATCTATTAGGCAGAAACGGTAGCGGAAACTTTGCCGAAATACCGATTTCAGGTTACAAGTTTCAAAATCAAAAAGTGGTGCTTACCGCTGATCTTCTAGATTTAACAGATGGTTGGGAATACACTTTGGGCCGCTCTGATTTTGGCTCAGGACATTGCCTAAACTTTGATGGTTCAAACGATTATGTTGACCTTGGGGATGTTGACGAATCAAGCGGTAAAATTTCCGTTGAAATGTGGGTGAAATTCAACAATAATAACACTAACCAAGCCCTATTTAGCAAACTGAACTTTAGCAACGGACAAAATGATGATCCCTATGGTGCTTATTACAATGGCTCAGCCGATTACCTGTATTGGTATGCAAACGGATACTATTGGCGTAAAACTTGGGTACCAACGGTTGACCAATGGTACCATCTGGCCTTTACTTATGAAAACGGTAGCTATAATTTATATATAGACGGTGTAAGAATTTATAAAGATCAGGCCATGAACCGCGGTTCGTTGGTTAATTCAAGCAATCCGCTCTTGTTGGGCGCATGGAAAACTAATAGTACGGTTGAGTATTTTTTTAATGGTGAAATGGATGAAGTTCGGGTGTGGTCAGATATTAGAACCTTTCAGGAAATTAGAAAAAACATGCACCGTAGAATTAATGGCAATGAGCAAGGCCTAAATGCCTACTTTAGAATGGATAGATCCTTAGGAAGTGAGTTGCCTGATGTTTCAAAGAAGTCAAATGATGGTACACTGAATCAATTTGCTTTAACTGGTTCGAGCTCCAATTGGGTAGAATCAACAGCTCCGGTGGGCGACTCAAGCTTAAACAGTAGCATTATTGGCCCAGGAAATGCCCTTCACTTTGACGGTAGTAACGACTATGTTGATTGCAATGACGTAATGGATGTTTCAACAGGTTTAACCTTATCGGCCTGGGTTAGGCCTGATGCTATAGTATCTAGTTCAACCTATATGGTTTCAAAATTTCATTTTAGCAGTGGCTCGGCCAGCGATGATTCGTATGCCTTATACGTATGGAATGGCAACTTAAGACTATTAGTTTCTAATGGCAGTACCTATGAAACAAAAACGGCAGCTCTAGAGGGATACAGTGCCAATACCTGGCATCATTTAGCCGTGACCTATAACGGGTCTACAGTTAATTTTTATCAAAACGGAATTCTAATTGGAACGCAAACCACCGCTATTTCTAGCATCAATAATTCCTCAACCGATTTCGTTATTGGCGCACTCACTAACAATTCGGCCATTGCCTATCATTTTGACGGTCAGATTGATGAGCTAAGGGTTTGGAATGTTGCCAGAACACAAACCCAAATACAGGACGATATGTATGCCACCTTAGATGGTGATGAAACTGGCCTTATTGGTTATTATTTATTTGATGAGCAATATGGAACTACATTGTATGAAACCACCTCTAACGGCCACGATGGAACCCTTGCCAATTTTTCAGGAACCTACTTTGTAGATGCATCAAGCAGAGAACCGTATAAAACTATCGCATCAGGATCACATAATACAGGAGCAACTTGGAAAGGGGGTAGTGCGCCTTCAACCTCTACAGACAGATTAGCTGTTTTTCATGATTTAACCATTGCAGCTTCTGGCACTTACAATCGACTGCAAGTGAATAGCAATAAATCACTTACCATTAATTCAGACTTAACGGTGAATGGTGATGTAATTGTAAACGGAACCTGTTCTGGTACAAATAAAATAATCCTAGGTGGCTCTTCAAAACAATGCCTAGGTGGCTCGGGTACAATTAATGATATTCAAATTAATAATAGCAACGATATTAGTTTAGATGGCGACTTAACCATTGGAGGTGCGCTTACTCTTACTTCTGGCGATATTGAAGTAAATGATCACACTCTAACATTATCAGGAACAACAAGCCATGGTTCGGCCTCATCATACTTAAAATTAAATGGTAGTGGAAGGGTTATAAAAGCCGTTAACTCTGACCCTGTTATATTACCAATTGGCCGAAACCCCTACTTACCTATTATAATTGATGATGGTGGTGGTGCTGAATATACGGTGGGTGTAAGTGAAGGCATTTACGATAACCCTGTTACTGAAACAACTTTGCAAACCGGTAATGTAGTGGGCGAAACATGGACAATCCAATCTTCTGCTGCCCAAAGCAATGTATTGGTAACACTCCAATGGGATGCAAGTGAAGAAGAAACAGGTTTTAATCGAAGCAGCTCGTTTTTAAGCCATTGGGAAAATGGAGTTTCGTCTAACTGGGATGTAGGAACATCAATGAGTGCATCGGGTAGTGGACCTTACTCACTCACTAGAACTGTAAACTTTAGTACCAACTTATTTTACTTTGGTGTTGGTAGCGCTGGCTCTGCACTCCCGGTTGAATTTACCTATTTTGATG
>JBMYOR010000364.1:0-3770 GCA_049599535.1 Bacteroidia bacterium
TCTATTTTCAAACTCATGCATACATTATAAAATAATCGGCCATTTGAATTATAGGCTATTATTCATTAATACAAACCTTATAAACTTTTGTTATTAGCCTGTTTTGTAGCTTTAAAAACACAACCGACTCATTAAAGCTTGAAACATCTATTTTGTGTTTATTGCCTCTAATAATTCCAATTTTAATTATCCTACCTGAAACATCTATTATTTCGTAATGAGTGGTTATTTCAGCTTTATCTGCTAAGCTAACTATAATAAAATTATGCGCAGGATTAGGATAAACTACAGCTAAATTCGGTTCAAGGTGGTTGTTACCCACTCTTAACAGATCTATTACCTTTTTTACTGAATCGCTTTTACAACCAAACTCGTTGCTTTTTATTAAAGCAACTTCGCCCACTTTAATGGTGTCGCTCCAATTGACAACGATTAAGTTAGTGTCTGTTCCCCCTAAAATATCGCCACCTTTTACACTCCAATTATAGTAGATACCTTGTTTATAGGCTACCCAAAAGGTGTTGGTTTTGCTTGCCGTTCCACTTGTTTGAATACTGTCGTTCGTAGGCATTTCAAAAACCCAAACTGAGCTTTGCTTAGTGCTTTTGCAAGATCCGCCGCTTACATTTAGAAAAATCTCATACTTACCGGGTTTTGTAAAGCTATATTCAAATAACCTCGCTTTAGATGTATATTCTGAGCCTATTTCGAACTCTTGTGTAATAGCACTATTAGATACTTGTGTTGTATTTCTAAAAATAAATTTATTCTCATCAAGGCACTGTGAGTCTTTATCAATGGTAAAGTTGGCTTCAGGCAATTTAAAAATTTCTAAGTTTTGAGTGTATGTATCGTTACAATTCTCTGAACTCACAACTAGTTTTATTGTATGCGTGGTGGCAGAATCAAATGCATATTTGAGTTCTTTTTTATTGCCTACCGAATTGCCATTTATTAGCCAATTGTATTTTACATTGCTTTGCACACCAAGCTCAGATTCATTAGTAAACACAACACTATCGCCAAGGCAATAGCTGTTTTTAGAAGTTTTGAATTGCGATTTGAGACAAAAAGTATTTAGTGCGTGCAATTCTTCACCATAAAAGCTATTTTCGGCCACAAAATACAGTGTATCATTAAACAATGTAAATAACTTAGGGTTACTACTTAAAGGTCCTTTTTTAATATCTTCAACCAGTTTAGTTCCCGCTGATGTACCATCGGTTTCCCATAATTCAACGCCATGAATACCATCATCTGCCGAAAAGTAGATCTTGTTGTTAGCTAAGGTAAAATCAGTGGGTAATGAGTTTGATTTGCCATTATTTATATCCTTGAGCAGTTTTGTACCTGTGGCAGTGCCGTCTGATACCCATAATTCGTTTCCAAAGCTATCGTCTCTAGCACTAAAATATATATTTGAATCTGTAACAACTGAGCGCTTTAAATCTGGGAATTCTATTTTTTTAATGGCTTTGGTGCCTGATTTGTTCCCGTTTGTATGATACAAGTAATTGCCATCGCCCCATACACTAACCGTAAAATAGGCTCCACCATTGCTGTCGGGCGCTATAGCCATCACATAATCATAAGCACCGAAATCTATTATTTTTTGAGCTTTAGAATTTCTGAAATTGTAATACCAAAGCGCTGATTTTCCGTTGGCATAAACATCGAAATAAGCCACGCTACCTGACAAGGTAATATTTGATGGGGTTGAGCTTTGAGCACCACTTTCAATATCTGCGGCTCTAAATGTTTTGCTTTTGGTTCCGTTTGTTTCCCATAGTTCAATTCCATTGGCATCAGCTTCGGCAGCCATTAGTAAACGGTTGCCGTAATTAGTTGCCGATGATGAATTATATATAAAGTTATAATCGAGGTCTAAGAGTTTTTGAGTTTTGGTTTTGCCATTTTCAACACTGTAAAGCTCTCTGTTATATACATCGCCTTTAGTAAAAAATAGTTTGCTTTTTGTAGGAAAAAACTGTTCAAAGTTAGAATTGACATCAAGCTCTTTGGTTCCTGCCCGGGTGCCATCACTTTGAAAAACCCAAGCCGAATGCTGAAAGTAGAAGTAATCGCCTATACCTATAAAATTATCTAATAGTGAAAAATAATCATTCTGAAAACTCAAATTAAGACTGTAGGTGTTAGATCCGGCGCCCCTTGACTGCCAAATCTGCCTCACCCCACTCTCTACTTCAGGATTATATACAATGCTTTTGTTATATGAAGTTACATTGGTAATGTTGGCTCCATTGGTGCCGGGGTAGGGGTCAAAAAACATGTAAGTTCCCGTATCGGTACCGTCAGTTACCCAAAGTTCATTACCGTTTACACCATCATTTGCTGAAAAGAACACTCTATTTTTAAAATGTGCTAGATAACTAGGTGAACTACCTTCAGTTCCTTTTCTAATATCTTTCAGCATAAATGTATTTGAGCTATCGCCTTTACTTATATACAGCTCTAAATCATCTTCATTAGGATATTCTCTAGCTTCAAATAGAATAAAGCTATCAAGCACCGTTATGTCATCAATCCAATCGCTTTTATTTAATTGCGGATAAAGCTCCTTAACTAGGCCCGTCCCTTTTCTAGTGCAATCGCTTACATGCAAACAAGTATTTCGCCCGGGCACCATCGCGTTAAAAAAGAATCTACCATTACCTGCATCAATTAGTTCAGTTGGTCTACTACTTCTCAGGCTATCTAAGTTGCTAATTAAACGAGTTCCTGTTGCTGTGCCATCGGTTTTCCAAATTTCTGTTATGGTAGACCCATCAATGCGCGCTGTAAAATAAAGTGCCGTATCAGTGGCCATTATATAACCCGGATTATAGCCGTAGTTATTGGGTTGGGTACTAAAAACAAGCTCGGTGTTGGCCGCCGTGCCATCAGTTTTCCATAATCGTGCTACCTGTCCGCTAGGCCTTACTGCAAAATAGAGTTTACCGTCAGCATCAAATTTTGTAAAGCTATAAACTGTGCTTGATGCACTACCTGCTGAAAACGATTTGAATAATTTAGTGCCCATATGGGTACCATCACTTACCCACAACTCGGTTCCATCAGTACTTGTATAAGCGGTGAAAAATAGCTTGCCATCAAACACGCCTAATATATTGGGGTTTGAAGGGCCTGATCCAACATTAATGTCGCGTAAAATATAGGTGCCAGTATCGGTGCCATCTGTTCTCCAAATCTCCTTGCCGTATTTTGAATCTTGACCAATGAAATAACAAATATTATTTAAGGTAACACCGCCTGAACTGACTATAACATCTGCCAACTTTTTTGTCCCCATTGCAGACCCATCAGTTAACCAAAGCTCTTTATTATTAACTCTAAACAATAAAGAATCTCCAAAGGCAAAAGGGTGATTTATAGAATAAGCCAAATTGATTAGTTGCGTATTGTTTTTTGTGCCATCGGTTTTCCAAAGTGCTTGCTGCCCGGTTTCATGCTCTGAAATAAAATATAATGAGTTTTTAGCGGCGGTTATTAGAGCTACGTCACCATCCTTGGCTTCAGTATTAGCGTCTTTAACCACATAAGGGTAGTGTTGCGAAAAAGACAGAATGGATAAAGCACTAAAAAACATTGCTAAGGCTAGAGCTTTCATAGATTAAAAATTTGAACAAAAGAAACAAAAAAAGACCAGCTTTTTAAATTGGGCATTTGTCAAGATTGAATAGAGCAATGTGTATCTATATATTATAATCGGCGCTGGAGCGCCTACCGATGTTTCATTTTGAAGCTGGAGC
>JBMYOR010000365.1:0-3742 GCA_049599535.1 Bacteroidia bacterium
AAAATGGATGAGTTTAGTGAAGAAAGCTTTGATAAAACGCTTTTTGATCTTAAACGCGGTTACCTATCATCTACCGCAAATAGAGTATTATTTATATCGGCGGCAAAAAGGATAAATTTAAGCGAATTAAGAAATACCTTGCTTGAAGAAGTAAAAAAGGCTTACAAGAAAATTTACCCTCATAAGCCAAATCCTTATAATTATTACTAATTTTTTGCAGGGCTTAAGCTAATACTTCGTTGGGCTGATAATTAAAAAGCTGTTTTTCTTTAATTACATCTGCTACGCTTGGTGGCACCATTTTTTCCCAACCACTTTTACCTGCTTTTATTAAATGGAGCACTTCATCTGAAAAAATGTGCATTATCTCTTTTTTGGCATTTGTAATATCAATAAACTTATTGTTATCGCGCAAGTGCTTAAATAAACCTTCAAGGTTTTCTTGCACCTTATAATCGCTACCAAAATGCATTTTATCGTTTTCCTGATCGTATTCGGGGTAAACCATCATTTTTACATTATTACCAAAGCCTAGGCCAAATGCTTCTAAGATTCCGCCATTTAAGTTGGTGTAAAAACTCTCATCGAAAATGGTTTTAAGATTTTGAAGCCCCATTACCACACCAACCTTATAGCCCTTATTTACTCCTGTAAGGTATTGCACCATTTTGTAGTACTTTACATAGTTAGAGATTAACACTCTATGACCCAAAGTTCGTAAGGTATCAATTCTATCTAAAAAGTCTTTGGGATCAATGTTACCTCCGGCTTTAAGATCTTTAAGCGTAAGTTCCATTAAGCAAACAATTTTATCATTATTTACATCTGGGTCTTGCTTAAAAAGTTTCATGCCTTCTTCAAACATGTTTAGGTTTACCCAAGTAACGGGCCTAAACCTGCCCCTAAGTACTAAAATATTCTTTTTATATAACACATCTGATGGCTGATGCACTTGTCCGTCAGGTTCAAAAATTGTAGCCTCGGTAAATCCCATTCTCACCAATTGCAATGCCATTAATCGGTTATCAATGTATTCAAAATCGGGGCCGTCAAAACGTAGCATATCAATTTCTATTCGGCCACCATCAATACCATCTACCAACGACATTAAAAACTTTTCGGGATTTTGATAGTAGTGAAAAGCAGCATAAACTAGGTTAACGCCTAATCTACCCAATGCTTTTTGTTGCAGTAATGCCACATTATCGTGCATTTTTACATGCATTACTACATCATTTACAGGGCCGTTTGGCCTAAGCTGAAATCTAATTCCCATCCAGCCATGGCCTTGATTGCTTTTATGATAATTTAGGGTTTCTACAGTATCTGAAAATGAAAAAAACTTTGATTCATCCGCTCTATGGGGCAATTTGTCAACCAATTGCTTAAACTCTATTCTAAGCATGGTCTCAAGTCTTTCCATACACACATATCGTTTAGCTTCGCCATAAAGCGAATCACTAATTTTCATATCATAGGCCGATGTACTGTGAGCAATTGTACCTGAAGCGCCGCCCACCTGAAAAAAATTGGCAGCTACCTCTTGTCCGGCACCAATTTCACTAAACGATCCGTAAATTTTTTGATCAAGATTTATTGATAACGCTTTCTCTTTAAGCGTGAGTGTTCTAAATTTTTCCATGTTGCAAATAGATTCAAGTAGAGTGTTTGTTAGCCAAAATTAGCATACATAAGTGAGCCTACGAGGGTATTTATCAAAACTGATTATAATATTTTGGTTTGGATGATTATATAAAAGACTTTTGAACCAAATTATAACGAAAACAAACAAATGAATTTTGAAACAGAGCAACTTCAAGAAATGGCAATTACCTACGGAACAAGGTTAGCTATTGCTATTTTAATCTTAGTATTTGGATTTATAATAGCCAATATTGTAGCATCTGCTGTTAAAAAAGTTATTGAAAAAAGAGGGTTATCGCCTGAATTAAAAGGTTTTTTAGGTAGCATAGTGGCAGTTGCCTTAAAAATTGCTGTGGTAGTTTCAGCCCTAGGTCAACTCGGTATTGAAATGACATCTTTTGTAGCATTAATTGGTGCTGCCGGATTAGCCGTTGGAATGGCCCTAAGTGGTACGTTACAAAACTTTGCTGGTGGTGTAATGCTTTTAATATTTAAACCTTTTAAAGTAGGCGACTTTATAGAAATTCAAGGACATGCCGGCGTAGTAAGAGAAATTCAGATTTTTCAAACAATCTTAACTACTGGCGACAACAGAAAAGTAATAATACCAAACTCTCCTATTTCTACAGGATCAATGATTAATTATTCATCAGAACCCACACGTAGGGTTGACTTTGTATTTGGTATTGGATATAATGATGATATAGACTTGGCCAAAGCCACAATAAATTCATTAATTGAAGCTGATGAAAGAATACTTAAAGACCCTGCCCCTTTTGTTGCAGTAAAAGAATTGGCCGATAGCTCAGTAAACTTTGTTGTGAGAACCTGGGTAAACTCTGCCGATTATTGGGGTGTTTATTTTGATATGCAAGAAAATGTGAAAAAGACATTTGACAGCAAAAACATTGGAATTCCGTATCCGCAAATGGATGTTCACATGGTGAAATAAAAGCCGATTCCTTTAAACTTCGATAAACAAAACCCCGCCAGTAGCGGGGTTTTCTATTTTGCACCCTGTAAATCATTCAGCATGAACAGCGAAATCAGTCTTATCCCAATATTGCCGGTAAATAAGTTTATGCTTCCTGGCATTACATACAGCATTGCATTAAATCATAATGAGTTCGAAAATTATTTAAAAGAACTGGTGATGTACGATAAAGAAATTGGAGTACCTTATTGGTTTTGCGATAAATACAATGTTTATGGCTGTACGGCTACCATTCAAAACATTAATGTAAACAGAGATAAAGGGTTTAGTAGGCTTAAGGTAATGGCCAAATCAATTTTTAGATTAACCACATATTCTAAAAATGCAAATACAGATTTACCAAATCATGCCAATGTTGAACTTATCAGTTTATCTGACCATTACATTACAAATCCAACGGTTATCGAAAATTTTTTACTCCTTACCAATAGTAAAAAAGAAACTATTAACCTAGAGATGAATTTACTCGATATTTTAAGATGGCTTAACCTTAAGCCTGAATTAACCTTTGCCATTATTTCGAAAAATTGCAAACAAGAGCGAGAAGATTTGCTTAACAAAATATTGAATTTCTACCTTTCAATTGGTGTTCAATCAAGTATTTACGAACACAATTAAACTTAATTTAAAAGTTTAATACAATCTTGTAAGGCATCTTGCCAGTTTCTGTTTTTTATAAATTCATATTTGTTTAAAGCATCTAAATTAAGCACGCTATAAGCAGGCCGTTCTGCTTTTGTAGGAAATTGCTCGGTTGTTATTTCATTCACATTACATTTTATATTGGCTAGTTTAAAAATTTCTTTAGCAAACTGAGCCCAAGAGCAAATCCCTGCATTGGTAAAATGCTGATATTCAACACCAATTGGTTTAATATTATTTGAAATTAAATCGGCAATAGTTACAGCTAAATCGCGGGCATACGTTGGCGCACCAATTTGATCAGCTACAATACCTAGTTCATCTTTAGTTGTGCCTAATCTCAACATTGTTTTTACAAAGTTTTTACCAAAGTTAATTAAAGAAATAAAAAAAGCTGGAAGAAATGTTATTTGGTCTTGTGACCCAATGCACGGAAATACAATAAAATCCTCTACAGGATTT
>JBMYOR010000366.1:0-3738 GCA_049599535.1 Bacteroidia bacterium
GTAAACTTGCTTCCTTTGGTCGCTTCAAACAACGACTGAGTTCCACTCGCTTTAAACTAAAACCGACCAACTGTTTTAATTGGATCAAATCTCATTCGAAATTTTTAATCGAACTCAGGTTAACACTTAACCTGCATTATGATTTGTATTGAAGATTTTATAGAACCAACAGTTTTGCTGTTTACAATAGCCTAGGGGCATTGGGTATTAAGAATTTACAAGTTATACCTTAAATACGTTGAAAAACAATAGTAACCTGAGTAAATAATACCATGCAAGACTATAGGCAAGATGCCCTCAACCGAAAAAAGCATTTAAAAACAAAAATTAAGACTAAACACTTACTTCACCACTTTGGCCACGCTTGTTTATTTCACATTGTTAATCATGTGGCATAAGAGTATATTCGCTTAAAACCAACAAACCTATGAATCTACTCAGACTAAAGCCTTTTATTATTTTATGCCTTTCGCTGTTTCATTTTGGTAATTTAAAAGCCCAAAAAACCGAGTTTTGGGGAATGACATCAACTGGCGGGGCTTACGACTTTGGTGTTATCTATAAAACGGATTCATTAGGCACTAATTTCTCTACTGAACAATCATTTTTCAGACACGTAGGCGGCTCACCTCATGGATCAATAATTAATGCACAAAATGGTTTATTCTACGGCCTTGCCCGACAGTATGGAGCATTTGAGAGTGGTGTAATTTTTGAGTTTAATCCTGAAACAAAAAATTATAACGCTGTATTTGAATTTAACGATAAATTAAACGGTAAGCAACCAGTTGGTCAATTGTCTGAAGGCGCTAATAATCAGCTTTTCGGAATCGCCAGCTCAGGCGGATTTTACGGAAGTGGCACTTTGTATAGTTATAATTACAGCACCGATAGTTTGAGGGTTTTACACCATTTTAACCAAAAAACTGATGGAAGCAGTCCCGAAGGCTCGCCTTTTTATGCTGCTGATGGCCATATTTATGGAATGACAATGCGTGGTGGGGCTAACAACCAAGGCATTATATATAAGTATGATTTAGCCCTTGATTCATTTTTTATAATACACGAATTTGATAATAAAACAGGTGGTATTTCTCGTTGTAGTTTTATTGAGCCCACAAAAGGCGTTTTAGTAGGAATGGCCACCATTGGGGGCAGCAATAATAATGGCTTAATATTTGAGCTTAATACCACAACCCTAAAAAAAACAATACTTGCCGAATTTGATGGTACAAACACAGGGGCCTACCCTTATGGAGAATTATTAAAAGCAAGTGATGGTTATTATTACGGTTTAACATTATTAAAAGGCCAAAATAGCAAGGGCACACTGTTTAAATATGATTATACTAATAATAGCATTACGAGTAGCGTACATTTTACACCAACCGAAATTGAATTATGCAATGGCTCTTTAATTGAAATAAATAAGGTACTTTACGGTACATCTCAATATGGCGGAAAACTACAAGATGGCAGCATTTTTAGTTATAATCTAACTACCGAAAAATTAAACATAATAGCCAATTTTGATGATGATGAGCGCACGGGCAGGGTACCAAAAGGCAACCTATTGCATTATAATGGTAATTTATATGGTTTGGCAGCAACAGGTGCATCGGCACAGGGCCAAGGCAGTTTATTTAAATACAATATAAGCAGCAATACCTTAACTAAAGTTTTGAATTTTAACGGTAGCCCACAAGGGAGAGCCCCTCATGGAGATCTTTGTTTTGACCCTGTAGAGCAGGCTTTTTATGGTACTGCACAGTACGGCGAATTTACTTACGGCACTATTTTTAAATATGATCCTGTTCGCAAAACCCACAAAACCCTACACCATTTTACTGGCGGGCCAGGTGGCTCTTATCCTACTGGCTATATGGTTTTAGCACCAAATGGCAAGCTTTATGGTGCCACAGGTAGCGGAGGAGCTAATTATGATGGTGCGCTATACGAGCTTGACCCTAAAACTAATAAATTCGAAATAAAAGCAAGCTTTAATAGAAAATTAACGGGTACTAGCGTAAACCGTTTATTAATTACGTCAACAGGAGAATTACTTGGTTTGGCCAAGCAAGGCGGTTCAAATGCCTTTGATGGAGTAATTTTTCAATATGACTACATTAATGATACTCTTTTTCAAAGAGCTGAATTTAAGTACAGCGAATCTGGCAGCTACCCTTATGATGGTATAGAAGAATCTGTAGATGGCAATTTTTATGGTGTTACTAGCCAAGGTGGTACCAATAGCGGAAGGGGCACCATATTTAAGTTTGACCCCGTAAATGACACTATAACACCCGTAAAGGTGTTTTATAATAATAAATATGGTGGTACGGCTCCATTTGGTGGAATTGCAATTGACAGTAGTGGAGTTATTTACGGTAGAACCAATCGCGGAGCCGACCACGGCTTTGGAGCCTTATTTAAGTACAATCCAACAAACGATAGCCTTACCGTACTTCATAGTTTTAAATCATCATATTATACTAATTGTAAACTTATGATTTATAACAACTCTATTTATGCAACTAATTACAGTGGCGGCAATAATAATCTTGGTTACGTATATCGTTATAATATGATCACAGATTCGTTTTCTATAACAAAACACTTAACTCAAGTTAGCGGCTCAAACCCCATGTACACGCAAATGGTGGCAACTAACATCTGCTATCACAGCTTTTCTGAGCAAGCAATAAAACTATGCGATGCAGAAATGCGCTCACCAAGTGGCAAATATTTATGGACCACATCAGGCATTTACCACGATACCATTAAAAATGCTGTGGGCTGCGATAGTATTATCACTTTTAAGCTAACAATAGGTAAATCGAGCAGCTTAGATACTAGCATTTCTTCATGCAAACCCATAGCTTCGCCAAGCGGAAAATACACCTGGAGTCAATCAGGAGTTTATTATGATACCTTGTTAAACACTATGGGCTGCGATAGTATAATAAAATTAAACCTAACCATTACAGAACCTACAAAAACTGCAATTGACACTTTTGCCTGCAAATTATATACTTCGCCAAGTGGTAAACACATTTGGAATAGCGATGGCGTTTATTTTGACACTTTGCAAACTTTAGGTGGTTGCGATAGCATTATTGAAATAACGCTTGACATTATTACCTATGCCGAGCCGAATTATATAGATACTACCGTTTGTGATAGTTTAATTTCAGCCAGCACCTTTAAAGTTTGGCATACATCAGGCACCTATTACGATACGGTAGAATGGCGCGGCACTTGCGACCAAATATTCGTTTATAATCTCACTGTAAATAAATCTACCGATACAATGCTAAACGTAAGCACCGATTTCGAGTACAAATTACCAAGCGGTAGAATAGTAACTGGTGCTGGTTTTTACTCCGATACCATTCCCAATAACTTGGGTTGTGATAGTGTAATAACTATAAACTTGGTTTTAGGAAATTCAAAAATTAGCCAAAAAAGACATCAATTACCTAAAAACCAACACTTTAACAACAAAAAACAAATTACTGCGCCAATCCTTCGAACTGCAAAGCAACGGGTATAGTCTATCACATCACCCATCAACAGTTATTAACGAAAAATAAAAACCTAAAGATGACTTCAACTAAAAAGACTTTAAAGTAGTAACAACAAAAGGACGAAAATATGGACACCAATTCAGTGAGTGAATTTTTAAATCTCGCCTTCGAGAGTTCCGAAATCACTCTTTCCTCAAAAGAAAAATTTTTG
>JBMYOR010000367.1:0-3732 GCA_049599535.1 Bacteroidia bacterium
AATATTATGTTTATGCTTAAGCAGGTCTTTTTTCTTACCTACATATTGATGCAGCAACTTTGGCAAACCAATTTTAATACTTACATCGTTTAAAAAAGTTCGGTTTACCAGTTTTACCCTTAGCTTAGTTAATTCACCTTCATTTTTGGTAGGAAAATCTTCATAAAGTTTTTCAGAAACCACCATATCTAAAACAGCATCTCCTAAAAACTCTAGTCTTTCATTAGATTCTAAGTCAAGCTTTTTGGTGTAAATTACAGAACTATGCCGTAATGCCGTTTTAAACACCTGATAATCATTAGGTTTATACCCAATCAGGTTTACAACATCATTATATTGCTGATCTTTTTTTGTAAATAACGAAGGAAAAAGTTTGGATAGTAGCTTACTTCTCAAACTTCTTAACAATTAATGAAGCATTGTGTCCGCCAAAACCAAAAGTATTGCTCAAAGCATATTTCACTTCTCGCTCTTGCTTTTGATTCAATGTTAAATTCAGCTTCTGGTCAATGTTTTCATCTGGTACGTTGTGATTTATTGTAGGTGGCACCACATTATCTCTGGTTGATAATATACAAGCCAACGCTTCAATTGCACCTGCAGCTCCCAATAAATGGCCAGTCATCGATTTAGTTGAACTAATGTTTAGATTGTATGCATGATCTCCAAAAACCTTAGTTATTGCTTTAAGTTCAGCAATATCGCCAAGGGGTGTCGATGTTCCGTGCACATTTATATAGTCCATTTCGTTAGCATCTGCGTCAGCTACATCAAGGGCCATTTGCATTACCCTTTTTGCTCCCTCTCCTTCAGGATGCGGAGCGGTAATATGATGCGCATCTGCTGTTACACCATAGCCAACCACTTCAGCATAAATCTTGGCACCTCGGCTTTTGGCATGCTCATAATCTTCAAGAATCATTGAAATTCCACCTTCGCCCATCACAAATCCATCTCTTGTAGCATCAAAAGGTCTTGATGCTGTTTCTGGTGAATCATTTCTGGTTGAAAGTGCCTTCATAGCATTAAAACCGCCAATACCTGGTTGAGTAACTGCAGCTTCGGAGCCGCCAGTAACAATGTAATCGGCTTTCCCGCTTTGAATGTAATTAAATGCTTCGCCAAGCGCATGCGTTGAAGACGCACATGCCGAGACTGTTGCAAAATTTACACCTTGCAAACCATGTCTCATTGATATATGACCTGCTGCCAGATCAATAATCATTTTGGGGATGAAGAATGGATTGAAACGGGGAGTTCCATCACCTTGGGCAAACGCCGTTACTTCATCATAAAAAGTTGTGAGCCCACCAATACCCGATGCCCAAATTACACCGGCTCTGTGGCGATCTATTTGCTCAAAGTCAATACCTGAATCAGCAATAGCATCGTCGCTCGCCGCAATCGCATACTGTACGAAAGGGTCTAAGCGCCTTGCTTCTCGCTTTTGTAAGTACTTCTCAAGGTCAAAATCTTTGACCTCGCAAGCAAAACGAGTTTTGAACTTAGAAGCATCGAACTTTGTGATTTCTGCAGCGCCGCTTTTACCTGCTAGGCAGTTTTTCCAAAACGTTTCTACGTCGTTTCCAATCGGAGTCAATGCTCCTAAGCCCGTAACTACAACTCGCCTTGATTTCATAAACGAAGGGTTTATATTAATTTACTTCGCTAATTCAGTTTCAAGATATTTTACTGCTTCTCCAACAGATTGGATGTTTTCAGCTTGCTCATCTGGAATTGAAACGTTGAATTCTTTTTCAAACTCCATAATCAACTCCACTGTGTCAAGTGAGTCAGCACCCAAATCGTTAGTGAAGCTAGCTTCAGGAGTTACCTCGCTTTCGTCAACTCCTAACTTCTCAACAATGATCTCTTTTACCTTAGCTGAAATGTCAGACATTTTGTATCCTTTTAAAATTTTGCTGCAAAGAAATAGCTTTTTTGACCAATTAGCAAACACTTGTGCATGCACATTTGTTATACACAGTTTATTATGGCAATTTGATGCTGTTTTGTACTATTGATGTAGATTTATTTGTGAGCAACTACTTTTTAACATAGTAATGAAGGTAGAAAAACTAAAGTTAGGAACTAAAGAAACCGAAAAGCCCTTAAAAGTATTAGGGGTAGCAGCCGCTTTGGATTTTTACCGCTTAGCTTACTTTTTTGCAAAATCGGCAGATAAGAAAGCAACAATTTGCAACATTTCAAATATTGATATCTACAGTATTTTAACCTATTACAAAATCGAAAATCATGAAAACGACTTATACCTAATTAAAAATCATTTGCCCGAAGGTTACTTTTTATCAAAAGCTAAAAAAGCTGATTATTTATTAATTGTGAGGGGGCCAAACGCACAATTAATTACGAAAAAGTTAAAAAACGACCTTAATGAAGTGGGTACTGTACAATCTATATTTGCTATTGAAGAGAAATTCCTTTCAAAAAATAAATTAAAGTACATTGATTAAACCAGTTTTTAACCGTACAAAAGTTATCGCTACAATCGGCCCAGCGTCTTCAAGTGAAGAAATCCTTACCAAAATGTTTATGGAAGGGGTTGATGTTTGTAGGTTGAATTTTTCTCATGGAGCCCATGAAGAGCATCTTAGGGTAATGGACACTATTCGTAAAATTAATAAAGAATACGATTTAAATGTCTCTATTTTATGTGACCTACAAGGACCCAAAATTAGAGTTGGAGTACTTGACCGTGAATACATTGATTTAGTTGAAGGCGAAAAATTTTGTTTTACAACTACCAAAGAGAAAGAAAAAGAAGGTGTAGTACATATTACATATCAAAATTTTGCTCAAGACGTAAGTCAAGGAGATAAAGTACTGCTTGACGACGGAAAATTAGTATTACGAGTAACTGACACCAACCGTATTGATATGGTTGAAACAGAAGTAATACATGGCGGACCACTTTACCCTAAAAAAGGAGTAAACTTACCAAGTACAAAGATTTCGCTGCCTTGCTTAACTGAAAAAGATTTAAAAGATTTAGATTTTATTTTAGACCATCAACCAGATTGGATAGCACTATCTTTTGTAAGAGAATCTTATGACATTATTGCATTAAAACAAATTTTAGAAGCAAGACACTGTTCGGCTAAAATTATTGCAAAAATTGAAAAGCCGCAAGCCTTAGAAAATATTGATGATATTATTGATGTTACTGATGCTATAATGATTGCCCGTGGTGACTTAGGCGTTGAAGTACCAATGGAAGAGCTACCAATGGCTCAAAAATCTATTGTTTCAAAGTGCTTGGTAAAATCAAAACCTGTAATTATCGCTACCCAAATTATGGAGAGCATGATTTCTTCACCGCAACCCACAAGAGCTGAAATAAACGATGTTGCTAATGCGGTTTTAGATGGCGCAGATGCACTTATGGTGAGTGGAGAAACATCTGTGGGTAAGTTTCCGGTTAATGTTATCAGAACCATGCAAAAAATCATAAATAAGGTTGAAAATCAATCTACTATTTATGAGAAAAATGTTGATTTAGTAAAAGACTCAAATACATTTTTATCTGATGCATTATGCAAAACGGCAGTTGGCACCTCAATAGGGTCGCATGCTAGAGCTATTGTTAGTATGACCGTTTCAGGCTACACCGCATTTAAAATCAGTAGTTTTAGACCGAAAGCCAATATTTCCAAAACTTTTAAAAATTTAAACGATTGGAAAATTGGGATTTATGGGGAACGAGAAAAAAAT
>JBMYOR010000368.1:0-3732 GCA_049599535.1 Bacteroidia bacterium
AAGAGTTCATTTCCATATCACAGAGAGACACGAAGCTCTGCTTAAACACTGAGTCCAAAACACAATGGAGCCAGATGCAGGAAAATGTTATTTTGCAAACAGATTTCTTTCATTTGTTTGTTCAAGTCCAATAATCTTATAGCCTTGATTTTTTAATAGTTCTAATGCTGTTTCGGTTTTTTCTTCGTATTGCCAGTTTACCGTTTCGGTAGCGCCTAAGGCCGAGCGGTGAATATCTCTATGTGGTGGGCGCGCAGTGATTCCGCATAAAACTATTTTTTCCACAGCAAAGGCATCTGATGTTCTAAATACCGAACCCACATTTTGCATACTCCGAATATTATCAAGCACTACAACTAGCGGAATCTTTTTCATTTTAGAAAATTCTTCCACACTAGCACGGTTCAATTCATCAAGCTTGAGTTTTCTCATTTTCTGGATTTTTTACCTTCACGCAATTATAGCTCAAATGCCATTGAGCCAAACACAGGTAAAGCATAAAATTTTGAGTGCCAAAGCAAAAAAAAAGTATACCGAAACCCCGTTAATGAAACAATACTATACTTTAAAAGCAAAGTATCCTGATGCTATATTGCTTTTTAGAGTAGGGGATTTCTACGAAACTTTTGGAGAAGATGCCATTGAAGCCAGCGGGGTATTGGGTATTACGCTCACTAAAAGAGCCAATGGCTCGGCAAGCCATGTAGAGTTGGCTGGTTTTCCGCATCATGCACTTGATGTTTATATGCCTAAGTTGGTGAATTCAGGCTTAAGGGTAGCGGTATGCGAGCAACTCGAAGACCCCAAGACAACTAAAAAAATTGTAAAACGTGGTGTTACCGAGTTGGTTACACCTGGCACTGCACTTAGCGATAAAAGTATTGACCATAAAAGCAATAATTTTTTAGGCGCAGTACATTTTGGCAAAAACAGTATAGGGGTAGCACTTTGCGACCTTACCACCGGCGAATTTTATTTAAGCGAAGGCAACAAAGATTTTAGCGATAAACTATTACAATCATTTAGGCCAGCAGAGGTATTGCATTCTAAGGCCAAACAAGATGATTTTAAGCAGTCATTCGGCACCAAAATATATACTTATTATTTAGAGGATTGGCTCTTTACGCATGATTTTGCTTACGAAAAATTATTGCATCATTTTAATACCCAATCATTAAAAGGATATGGGGTAGAACCATTTGAAAATGGAATTATTGCTGCGGGAGTAATACTTCATTATTTAAATGAAAACAAGCATACACAGCTACAACATATTACTTCAATTAGAAGAATTGAAGCCAATGATGCGGTTTGGCTCGATAGATTTACCATTAAAAATTTAGAATTAGTTTACCCAAGCCAATCAGAAGGTAAATGCTTAATTGATGTTTTAGATAAAACCAAAACCCCAATGGGCGCCCGATTGCTTAAAAATTGGGTTTTAATGCCATTAATTGATCAAAATGCTATAATTAGGAGACAAAAAATTGTTGAGCATTTTCAAAATGACAAATTAGCAAATGCGTTGGTTGATCAATTAAAACAAATTGGCGATTTAGAAAGGTTGATTTCTAAAGTAGCAATGCACCGCGTAAACCCCAGAGAGGTAAATCAAGTAAAACGCGCCTTAGATGCTATTGCACAAATAAAAACTGAACTTGAAACTCAAAATCAAGATGATTTAAATGCTTTGGCCGAGCAAATAAATGCATGCACTCAAGTGAGGCAGCGTATTGATCAGGTAATTGCCGCTGATGCGCCAGTGGCTACCAATAAAGGTGGTCTTATTAAAGAGGGGATTAGTGCCGATCTTGATGAGTATCGCAAGTTGGCAACATCGGGCAAAGATTATCTGGTAAAAATGCAACAGGCCGAAATTGAGCGCACCGGAATTACCAGCTTAAAAATTGGATTTAATAATGTGTTTGGTTATTACCTTGAGGTTAGAAACACCCATAAAGATAGAGTGCCACAGGAGTGGGTGCGTAAGCAAACCTTAGTAAGTGCCGAGCGCTATATAACTCAAGAATTAAAAGACTACGAAGAAAAAATTTTATCAGCTGAAGGCAAATTAATTGAGCTTGAGCAAAAGCTTTACATGGAGCTCTTGGCCGAGTTGTCAGAGTTTATTGCACCCATTCAGCAAAACTCAAATACAACAGCTCGTATTGATGTTTTGCTCAGTTTTGCCACTACATCGTCAATATATAATTATACAAAGCCTGAAATAAACCAAGGCAGGCAGCTTCAGATTAAGCAAGGCAGGCATCCGGTAATTGAGCAGAGCCTTCCTTTAGGAGAAGATTATATTCCGAATGATATTTTTTTAGACAACGATACACAACAGATTATTATACTCACCGGGCCAAACATGTCAGGTAAATCTGCCGTGTTAAGGCAAACGGCATTAATAGTGCTAATGGCACAAATGGGATGCTTTGTACCTGCGAGTTCGGCGCAAATTGGTTTAATCGATAAAATATTTACAAGGGTAGGGGCCAGCGATAATTTGAGCAGCGGTGAATCAACTTTTATGGTTGAAATGACAGAAACGGCAAGTATTCTCAATAATTTCTCAGAACGTAGTTTGATACTTCTTGATGAAATTGGCCGTGGAACCAGTACTTATGATGGCGTTTCAATTGCTTGGTCAATTTCAGAATATTTAAGCGATCATCCTTACAGGCCCAAAACCATATTTGCCACCCATTATCATGAATTAAATGAAATTTCACAACAAAAAGAACGGGTAAAGAACTACCACGTAAGTGTAAAAGAAGTAAAAGATAAAGTGGTGTTTATGCGTAAGCTACAACCCGGCGGTAGTGAGCACAGCTTTGGTATACATGTGGCGCAAATGGCCGGTGTGCCACAAACAGTTGTATTAAGGGCAAACGAATTATTGGCTCTTTTAGAGGATAAACAAGATAGTATTCAGCATAAAGATAAATTGAAAAACGCGGCGCCAAGCCAAGTGCAAATGAGCCTGTTTGAAGTAGATGATGCCACCAGTAAAAAAATTAAGCAAGAGCTTAAAACCCTTGATATTAATGCCACCACGCCAATGGAAGCGTTAATGAAGCTGAATTACTTAAAGGGATTAATTAAATAAGCAGTTATTAGAAAGCTACTTCTGTTTGGAATCTAAAAAGAAAGGCGTTTTCACCACTCTCGTTAGCAGTAATACTACAATCGGTTTGGAACTTTAATGAATGTTTAAGCACATATCTAGAAAAACCCAAAGTATACATGTCAATCACTCCAGTTTGGTTGGCATTTACATGTGTATGCCTAAAGGATACTTCTGATTTGCTATTTAGCATTACGCCAATCATATTGTTGTAAGACCAACCTTCAACAAATAAATCATTGTAGTATTCATCTTGAGCATCAGATCTTCTCCAAGCAGTTTCATTCATAAAAGAAAATCGCTTGTATTTGTAAATGGCATCAAAAAAGGCAGTTTGCATGTTAGCCATGGCGTAGTTGCCAAATGTATCCAATACAAAGCTTCCTAACTGGCCTCTAGATCTTGTAGTATTGTTATTGTAGCTGTAAGTAAACCCGAGAGAAAGCTTTCCATCGTCGTCATTTGTTTCTCCTTTAACAAAGTTCACTGACGACCCTAAGAAGTCGCCTTTTTTAGAGAAGTTCCCGAAAGGCAAAATTTCTGCATGAAAAGTATAATCGTACCCACCAAAATTTCCTGCAGTTATATTTCTTCCTTCTCCT
>JBMYOR010000369.1:0-3729 GCA_049599535.1 Bacteroidia bacterium
GCCCTTTGTGGTTTAAAATTGAAACTAGTTGTATTCTCAATGCTTTGGTTGTAGTTATACTTAACCGAATCAAGGATTAAAGTGGCGTTTTTGAGCTTAATCTCTGTTGTTTCATTTAAACAAATGGAAGTATCAGCAATGGTGAAATCTGCTGAATTGGCATTTTGGATTTCAAACTGGAGCGGTGCTGAAGTATAAACACATTTACCATTTGTTACCTTTAGTGTTAGGGTGTACTTGCCAGCAAACTTTGGTTCAATTTTAGGGTTGTAGCCAGTGGAAGTTTGATTTTTTACTCCCAATAGATTCCATTCATATTTCAAGCTATCGGGGTAATTTACATTGGTTACCGTGTTGTTTTTTAGGTTTAGGGCTTTAAACCGACAACTCAAAGTATCTTCTAAGCTAAAGGTTGGTTTTATTGGAACATCTAAATAGTATTTGCTCCATAAAAACTGCTTAAACCCGGCGCGGTAGTGGGTGGTAAGCAAATGGTATTTGCCTGCTTGATTAATCTCAGGAGCAAAACGCTCACCACTGCCTGTGGCTACAATTGCACTGTCTTCATTATAGAGTGTGTAGTGTATGCTGTCAGGTTTTTGCTCGTGGCTGCTCGTAAAAACAGGAGTAGGGCAGCGGCGCACCATGCCGGTTTCTATAAAGGGTTGGTAGTAGTCTGGCTCAAATGAAAATAATTGGAGAGAATAGCCATCTTCATTTATAAAACGAGTACCTAGCTCGGTAAAATCAATTTCATCTTTAGCCATTGAAGGGTAAGAAATCTCATACAGAATTTTATTATAGTTCTGAATTGATAACCAATTGTATTTAGTGTAGTAGAATTTATTGTTAGCTCCTAAAAAAAAATCAGCGTCTTCTCCTCTTGCACGGTCTATTATTTCTTCTTGCTTATCTCCATATAAATATAGACGGCTTAAAATAGCGTTGTCATTTGGGTAATAGTTTCCTTCAAGGTCGTTTTTAAACTTTTCATTACTCAATAGGTACAAACTAGAGTCGTTTGGAGCTAATAAAATTTTATAAATTATAGGTTCATTTAAGCTGTACCATTTGGATGACCCAACACGAAAGCGTCGGGTCATAAATTCTTCATTAGAGAAGGTAAGTTGCTTCTTATTAAAGCTGGCTTTTATCAGTACATTTTCAGTTGTATCATATATTGTTGAACTGTTGAGACTCGTTCTTGATAAGTTGATAAATCCAATGTTATATTTTTTATTGAAATCAATGGACATTTTCAAGTAGACTTTTCCTTTTTCAATATATTTTACACTATTAAAGTATTTACTAGTTGGGATTGATTTTTTTCTAATAAAGGCGTTTTCTGAAGCAACAAAGCACTTAATTGAATCAAAATCTAAGTGAAATAGATACATAGTGTCATTATGTTGAAAACATGCACTTTGTTGGTATGGCGAAAAAGTAAATCCATAATTAAATGTTTTTATGGTATCGTATAAATTGTCTTCATTAACAATCAATGAACTATCACCTAAAAGCAAAACTTGCTTGTTGCCTAATGGTAGTACCGCTGAATAAATAGATTGTCCTTTTCTGGTGTAATGCATATTACCATTTCTGTCATATAGTCCGCCCCCACCGTAGAGACCATTGCCTTGATCATCAGAATGACAAACAATATACTTGATTGCTCCATTAGAGTCTGCGTAAGACCAATAAACTACATGTAAAAGTTCAGTCGGAAAAGGTGTGGTTTCTAAAACTTTAGGATTTGGAAAATTAAAGTCATATGACGCATATCTACTTGAAGGATGGTTATAATAAGTGCCCAACCTGAAAGAATTGCTTTGGGCAAATGCTAAATGGTGCATTAAAAGCAATAGGCACACTGCATTGAATTTACTCATTCACTAATTACAATCTTTTTTGTTATAAATTGCCCGTTATCTATTTCAAGCCTAGCTACATAAACACCTTTTGATAATTTTGAATTCAAATTCAATATTGATACTCCTTCTTTAGTCTGTATTTGTTGAGAATGAGTTAGTAATCTTCCATTCATGTCGTACAAGCTCATTTTTTGAATTTCTTTTTCCAATTGTACGGTCAAACTGTTAGATTCTTTTGAATAGTAAATAAAAACATTATTCACATTTTCATTTTGCAAGCCTAGCTCTAAATCAATGTATCGTATTGGCCATTGGCTACAGCCAATTGGTCCGCAATCGTAATCGTCTGCAATACTTTTTGATAATATATCAGTTTGAATATTCGTTGGGTCTGGGTCAGTTTCGTCATACAAATACTCGATTTTATTGTCAGCGGTAACATGAATTGAAGCTCGATTCCATTTAATATAGGGTTGATTACATTGTGTAAAATTGTTTTCTGATGATTTAGAATGATCATTCGCAGAAGCGCCATTACCTTGCTTTATTAGCCATAAATATTTAGATATAATTATTGGTTGATCTATTTTTTTAAATTCATTACAGCCGATATAAATGTTTTGTTCACTACCGTTATTAGAGCTAGGCTCTTTGTGTAAATAAATAGCTTTTGTCGGGAAATCCTTTGTACGATTACCTGTGCATTGGAAACCACCATTAAAAGTTGTGCTATATTGAGTCGTGCCAATGGTATAATCCATTGTGATTGCCTGATTATTTCTGTAAATTTCTCCTGTAGGAGTTTTAGCTCCTGTGATTTCAATTAAAATACCTGATAGTTCAGTTCCAGATAATTGTTGCCCAGATGGTCCTGTTTGTAGTGGTACTGAAACCTCTACAGCGTTTTCACTCACAATAAATTCCTGAATGCTTTTCAATTTGAAAAATGAGAAGTCCCATAAATCACCAAATAAACTAGGATCGTGTAGGTAATATACATTTCTTACACAAGTAACTTTGATTGATAATTTGTAGAAATTTGCGGGGTTTGTGGTTAAAAAAACTCCATTTTTACAATTTAAAAATAGGCAATCAGAAATACCAACTGTATTATCACCTATACCTTCATCGATTGGCGAGGGGCAAAAAGAACTTGAAGGTAAATTGCTGCATGTTGTAATGCCGTAAGTAAGGTTCTCAAATTTATTTACCCGTGCAAAAGGTAGGTTATAAGTTGGGCAGGCAGTTGTGTTCCCCCATCTATCATCACCGCTTGATAAAGAGCCTTGACTTCTACTAAAACCACTTTTTTGTAGATAAAAAGAAGCATCATAAACTACTATTCCTTCTTTTCGAGAATCACTATCAGTTACATCAAAATTATTTTCAAAGTAGCATCCTTCAATTTGCACGCTTCGTACATTTTCTAACCAAACATAATATAGTACTTTGTCAGCATCATTATCTTCAATTACTTGGTCGTTATCTGGCTCTTTTATAAAGTCACAATTTATTAGGTTAAATTGATTGGGTGTATTTACGGATAGCGGATTTCTTTCAAAATCATGTATATACATGTCTCTCCAATTATTTTCAAATCGGTTGTTGTAAAGGTCTAAAATACCGCCATTTTTTGATTCAATAGCCGTACCACCATGCCAAGGGGCTGTGGGTGCGGCACTTTTTTTATATCGTAAAACTCGTTTAATTGTGCTATTCTGCATTATTAATATTCCATGCGCTGGGTTATAGCCATCAAAATCGGTAAAAGTAGAATTGGTAGGGTCGTACCAGCTTCTGTAATAGTTCATTTGAGGTTGCATAGTGCCAGCGCCTTCAACTGTGATGCCTTCAAAAC
>JBMYOR010000370.1:0-3726 GCA_049599535.1 Bacteroidia bacterium
TGTACCTAGTATCGATTTTAATTCAATTAATAATACTTCTTTTACTATTGGAGATTTAACTTTTCTGCCTCTTGATGTTTTGCATTATAAATTACCAGTAAAAGGGTTTAGAATAGGGAAATTTGCTTACATCACCGATGTAAATTTTATACCTGAAGAAACATTCGAAAAATTACATGGTCTTGAGGTGGTAGTAATTGGTGCTCTGCGCCAAAAGCCGCATATTTCTCACTTTAGCCTGCAGCAGGCACAAAACGCCGCAAATAGAATTAATGCAAAAACCACTTATTTTATTCACATGAGTCATGATATGGGGCTACATCAAAGCGTTGATTCTGAATTGCCTAGCCACATGCATTTAAGTTATGATCAATTGCGCTTAAATTTTTACTCAAATTGAAAGATTTAGTACTCAGTCATTTTACCACTTGGTATTTTTTAAAGGCCATTAAACCTTACATATTAGGCGCTAAACTTGTTGATGCATATACGGTATCAAAAGAGCAAACCATTTTTGTGTTTGATAATAATGGAGAAGTAGTTCATTTATTATTCTATTTTTCTGGTTATAATGCATTTTACTGGGCACAATCAGACTATGGTAAGCCACGCAGCAAGTACAACACAAAATATAAATCATTATTTGGTAGGCAATTAAATAAAATAATTGCTTTTGAAAATGAACGAAGTTTTGCTTTAGTATTTGATGATTATTCTTTGTTTTTTGGATTGTTTGGTAGATCAAACTTTATTCAAAAAATGGATAATCAAAACAATACTAAGTGGCAAGTTGAACTTCCAGGGTTTGGAATAAAAAGTTTTGAGATTACTGAAAAACCAAATATCAGCATTGATTTTATTAAAATGGTTTATGGTAAAACCTTAAATATAGATGCTTTAGCCAAAAAGCAAGTTGATATTGAAAAAGCGGTTTTTACGGTTAGTAAAAATGATAATGAGAAAATTATATTTGGATTTAATGAACAGAATGCACTTTTAACCACCGATGATATTTTTGAAGCTTTAAAGTTTTATTCAAAAACATGGTTTAAAACATTTCATTTTAGTCATACTTACCAAAAGTTAAAAAAACACTTTTTAGTTGAAAAAAAGAAATTAGATAAATCACTAATCGCGGCTGAAAAACAGGCAGAAAGGGTGAAAAATGATTTAAATTACAGGCAATGGGCCGATTTGTTAATGGCCAATTTGCATAGTCTAACCCCGGGTCAAAAAAAAGTAAGTCTTCTAAATTTTTTGGGAAACAAGCAGGTTGATATTCCGTTGAAAACAAATTTGAATATACAAGAAAATGCTGCCCAGTATTACAGAAAAGCAAAAAACCAAGGAAAAGAGCTTGAGATACTTGAAAGTAGAATTGATAAGCTGTTTGATAGGCTAGAGCATGTTGAGTATAAAATTATAGAATTAAGTAGTATTAGTGATATAAAGGCTTTACTTATTTTAGAGAAAGAAATATTCTTAAAAAATAATACTACAGATAAAACAAAACGCTTTATAGAGTTTGAAATAGACGGTTATAAAGTGTACGTAGGCCGTAATTCAAAAAATAATGATGAGCTTACTTTAGGGTTTGCCGGTAAAAATGATTTATGGCTTCACGCCAAAGATTTGGCGGGTTCTCATGTAGTGATCAGAAACAAGGGGAGCCAAACTACATATCCAAAGCAACTAGTTGAGCAGGTGGCCTGTATTGCAGCCTATTATTCAAAAGGACGAAACCAGGAGTTTTGCCCAGTATTATATACCTTAAAAAAATATATAAGAAAGCCCAAAGGTGCTGTAGCCGGTGCAGTTTTGGTAGATAGAGAAGATGTGGTTTTAGTGCGCCCTAGTTTGCCCAAAGTATAGTGTTTTTAGGTTTAATTTGTGGTGCATGAACACACGCAGGGTCATATCAATTGCATTTGTGCTCGCCGTAGTAATGGTGGCTGCTTTTAGTAGGTGTTCATCAGTGCCTGATATTCAAGAAGCTAAGACCTATTTAAACCATAACGATACGGTACACTATGTTGGCAGTGCGGTATGTAAAACTTGCCACTATGCCATATTCGATAGTTATGCAAAAACCGGAATGGGTAAGTCATTTGGTTTGGCCAATAAAGAAAAAAGTAGCGGAAAGTTTGAACATAATGTTCTTTATGATAGCTTTTCAAACTTTTATTACCAACCGTTTTGGAAAAGCGATAGCTTATTTTTAAAAGAATTTAGACTTGCAAACGGCGATACCATTTATAAACGAATTGAACGGGCAGATTATATTGTAGGTTCAGGGCACCATACTAATTCTCATATTCAAAATACCAATGGTTATTTGCATCAATTGCCATTTACGTATTACACCCAAAAAGATACATTGTCGCTACCACCTGGTTTCGAAAATGGAAATAATAGCCGATATTCTAGGGCGCTCGGAATGGAGTGTTTAAGCTGCCACAATGGTTTGCCCGAGCACGTAAAAGGTTCAAACAATAAATTTGAAAAAGTACCATTAGGAATTGATTGTGAACGTTGTCATGGGCCTGGTGAAGCACATGTGCAATTGAAGAAAAAAGGACAAATTGTAGATGTACTTAACGAAATTGATTATTCAATTGTAAATCCTGCCAAACTTGATTACCAAAAGCAAATAGACCTTTGCCAGCGTTGTCATTTACAGGGCAATGCCATACTAAAAGAAGGTAAAGATTGGAAAGACTTTAAACCCGGAATGCATTTAACTGATGTGTATGATGTTTTTATGCCAAGGTTAAAAGATCAGAAAGGCGAGTTTATAATGGCCGCTCACCCCGATAGGCTTAGGCAAAGCAATTGTTTTATAAACTCTCAAAAGTCTGATGATGTTGAGAATATGACCTGCATTACTTGTCATAATCCGCATCAAAGTGTACAAGAAACTAAACTTGAGTACTTTAATTCAAAATGTTGGAATTGCCATAGAAACGGTAGTACTGCCAAATGTTTGGTGGCTCCTAATTCTGACGAATGCATTAGTTGCCACATGAAAAAAAGCGGAACAGTTGATATACCACACGTATCGGTTACCGATCACTACATACGAGTATATTCAGATTCTGACACAATTAAAAGAAAAACCAAAGCTCAAACTCAAGAATTTATAGGCTTGATTTGCTTAACCAATAAAAAGCCGAACAAAATTTTAAAAGCCAAAGCTTATTTAAACTTTTACGAAAAATTTGATAGAAAAAGCTTGTTTTTAGATTCGGCATACTACTATTTAAAATCACTGCCTACAAGCCGAAACTCTGAATTGTGGATTCAATACTATTTTTTAACTCAAAATATAAAAGGGCTTAATAAGATTTATAATGAGCAATCTGACTTTAATGAATTAAGCACACAATCGCTTTATAGATTATCTACATTATTCGAAAATGCCAAAACACCAAAAAAGGGAGCGCAATTATTACAAATAGCTATAAAAAAATCGCCTTTTCGATTAGATATTAGAAATAAGCTTGCAATTAATTATTTAAAACAAGGAGAATTAGACAAAGCAAAACATCAAATCGATTTTGTTTTAAATGAGTTTCCTAAAAATGAAGATGCATTAAATAATAAAGGCTTTTTATCTATAATAAATAATGATTTTTTAAGCGCTGAAAAGTCTTTTAACAAAGTACTAAGCCTTAATCCTGACCATTTTAATGCCATGCTTAATTTAGCTAAAGTAGCCATAGCACG
>JBMYOR010000371.1:0-3723 GCA_049599535.1 Bacteroidia bacterium
ACAAGGACGGATTAAATTCAGGAAGTTTATATATACTAGCTAATGAAGTTTCAGGATCTGTTAAGACATCACTCAAAGGACAGGATTCTGGTGAAGCTTGCAAATTGAAGAAAAGGTACGCTCATTGCAGCAATAAGGGAACAGAAGTAACAAACCAACTAAAGAAGATAAAACCTTTCAATGGTGGAAACTCAGGAAACATTTACACCTTGAAAAATGATCAAGGAAGTAGGAAAACTAAATTCGGTTTAAGAAAAAATATAATTTATAAGGGTAAAGCAACTGTGAAAAATGGTGATTTCAAATTTGAATTTGTAGTGCCTAAAGATATTTCTTATAAACTAGGAACTGGAAAAATCAGTTATTACACCGACGATTCTGAAATTGATGGCAACGGTTCATACTTCAATTTTAACATTGGAGGCACATCAGATAGCGCAATTGTTGATGACAACGGCCCCGATGCCAGGTTGTTTGTAAATGATCTTGAGTTTTCGTTTGGCGGATTAAGTAATGAAGACCCAATAATAATTGGAACCGCAAAAGACGATAATGGAATAAATACCGTTGGTACAGGTATTGGCCATGAGCTAACACTAACTTTAGACGATGGCGAACCTGTAGTGGTAAATGACTATTACGAATCTGAATTAGATGATTATACCAGTGGTACAATTACCTACCCTTTTAAAGGTTTGGCAGAAGGCCGACACTCAGTAACCTTAAAAGTTTGGGATGTAGCCAATAACTCAGCAACGGCATATACAGAGTTTGTAGTGGCAAATTCTGCCGAGCTGGCGCTAGAACACGTATTAAATTATCCAAATCCATTTACTACGTCAACTACTTTTTGGCTAAATCATAACAGACCCGGTGATATTTTAGATGTACACATTCAAGTATTCTCAGTATCGGGCAAGTTGGTAAAAAGCTTAAAAACATCTCAAGTAAGCGATGGCTCAATTTTTAACGAAATTACGTGGGATGGCCGCGACGACTTTGGTAACAAAATTGGAAAAGGGGTTTACATTTACAAGGTAATGGTGAAATCATCAGATGGTTTGAAAGCCGAAGCCATGGAAAAACTAGTTATACTTAATTAAACCATATACATATAGAGCTAATTGTACTTTTGCAAATTCATAAAAAAATGAGAATGAGATTTTCGATCGCTGTATTATTCATTGTACTCTCAAGTACAGGGCTTTACGCTCAGCTTGTGAATATTGATGGTAGAATGAACGTAATTACCACAGCAGTACCTTTTTTAACCATTACACCCGATAGTAGATCAGGTGCACTGGGCGATGCAGGTGTAGCGCTTGACCCTGACGCCAATACAATTCATTGGAATCCGGCAAAGCTGGCTTACATGAAAAACCCTTTTGGGATTTCACTTTCGTATACCCCATGGTTAAAAAATCTTGTGCCTGACATCAACCTTAATTACTTATCAGGCTATTATAAAATTGATGAAATGTCGGGCTTTGGAGCATCATTAAGGTATTTTACCTTAGGTGAAATCAATTTTACTGACATCAATAATCAAAGTTTAGGAAGCTTTAGCCCAAATGAAATAGCAATTGATGGAGCTTATGCACGTAAACTTTCTGATAATTTTAGTATTGGCATTGCCCTAAGATTTATTTACTCAAACCTTACCGGTGGCATTAATACCAGCGGAACCGAAACAAGGCCGGGTACAACATTTGCTGGCGATGCATCTTGGTACTACCGTAAAAAAGATGTTGAAGTAGCTGGATATGATGCCGATTGGTCGTTAGGAATGAATATTCAAAACATGGGGGCAAAAATCTCTTACATAAAAGACCAAGACGCAGACTTTATTCCAATCAATTTAAAATTTGGTGGTTATTTCAACTTTCATATTGATGACTATAATGAAATTGCCATAGTTGCCGACGTAAACAAATTACTTGTACCTACGCTTCCATATGTAGATCCTGATAGTATTGGCCCTAATAACGAACCTGTAATTGTTATTGGAAAAAATCCAAATGTGGGTGTTCCGCAAGGCATGGTACAATCTTTTTATGACGCACCAGGCTTAATTGACGAGAACGGAGAATATACACTTACTCCTTTTGCCGAAGAGCTTAGAGAAATTAATCCTTCAATAGGTCTTGAGTACTGGTATGCTAGAACATTTGCATTAAGAGCAGGCTATTTTTACGAGCATCCAACCAAAGGAAACCGTCAATTTGTTACCCTTGGCTTTGGAGTTAAATACAATACCTTAACCCTTGATTTTTCATATTTAGTTGATGCCAGTAGAGGTGCTTGGGGTACAAGCCCACTGGCAAATACAATTCGTTTTTCGCTTAAATTCAATTTTAACGACTCACAATAAACACAAAGGCAGCCACTTAAAGCTGCCTTTTATTTTTGCTCATTTACCAAACAAACGTTTGGTGAAAAAAAAATCATTATCTATATTCGTCCTATGCCATCTCAAAAAGTAGACAAAGAGCAAATAATTAAAGACTCGCTTAAAGTTTTTAAAGAACGCGGCTATCACAAAACATCAATGGCTGATATTGGCAAAGCCTGCGGATTACTAAAAGGCAGTATTTACCACTACTTTAAAAGCAAAGAAGAATTAATGGAAGCCGTTATTGACTTCTTAAACTCATATTATCAAAGCAAAGTATTTAGCATAAAACACAATAGCACCTTAAACGGAAATCAAAAGCTAAACTTCTTAATTCAAAAATCTGAAGATATATTTTTAACCGATAAGGGTGGCTGCCTAATGGCATCAATTGGCCTCGAAACCGTAAATGTAGTTCCTATATTCACCAACAAAATCAGGGCCTTTTTTCAAAGTTGGATAGAATGTTTTACCCAAATATTTTCTGACAAATACAACCAAACAATTGCGCAAGAAATGGCTGAATTTAGTGTGGCTGAAATTGAAGGATCAGTAATGTTAATGCAAATTTTTCAAGATGACAAATATTTAAAAAACGCACACAAGCGAATATTAAACCGATATCTAAACCAGTAACAAAATGAAAAGAAGAATAAAAAAGGTTGCAGTTTTAGGCTCAGGTGTTATGGGCTCTCGCCTTGCATGCCATTTTGCCAACATTGGCCTACAAGTACTACTGCTCGATATTGTTCCGAGAGAATTAACTACCAAAGAAAATGAAAATGGTCTTACAAGTGATTCTAAAGAATTTAAAAACCGCCTTGTAAACCACTTTTTAAAAGAAACTTTAAAAAGCAAACCCTCTCCTATTTTCCACAAAAAATTTGCTTCAAGAATTTCAACTGGCAACTTTAACGATGATCTTGAAAAAATAAGTGACTGCGATTGGGTACTTGAAGCGGTAATTGAAAATCTTGAAATTAAAAAAAGCCTTTTTGAAAAAGTAGAGCTTTACCGAAAACCGGGTACTCTAATTACATCAAATACGTCAGGAATACCTATTAATAAACTAATTGAAGGCAGAAGCCAAGATTTCAAAAAACATTTCTGCGGCACACACTTTTTTAATCCGCCTAGATATTTACGCTTACTCGAAATTATTCCTACCAATTTTACCAGTAATGAAGTATCAGACTTTTTTATGCAATACGGCGATAGGTACTTGGGCAAAACCACTGTTTTGGCCAAGGACACCCCCGCGTTTATTGCAAATAGAGTTGGTGTTTTTAGCATTCTGCTCATTTTTCAATTAATGAAAGAGTTTGAGCTTA
>JBMYOR010000372.1:0-3720 GCA_049599535.1 Bacteroidia bacterium
GCTTTTGCGATTTTCTTTAGGCGGTTTAAATGGTAAATATCACCTTGTAAGTACTACATAATCTTTAATCAGCTTTTTAATAAAAGCAGGATCGTTTTTAGGCTTGTCAATATTTAACCTTTTCGCAATAATTTTTGATGTGGTTTCAAGGGCCAAATCATGCGCTTGGTTATTGTAGCTTTTATGTTTGTTTAATACTTCTTTTAGTAAAAGCATTTCGGCTTCAGTAAGATTTACCACCTGCGGAAACATCACTTCATAATCAGAAAGACTTTCAAATTTCACTAAGCCATCTATACTAAACCTACGGTGCTTTTTTAAAATTACTACTACCGTGTTGGCCATATAATCCCCTATTCTCTGGCTTTTTTCAGATGACAGTGAAAAAAACATGGCCATTGAACCAAAACTAATTACAATGTCAACAAGCCTAAAAATCCAGCGCATTAAGTAATCGGTAAATTGTATTTCTCTACCGTCAACTCTCATTACCCTTATACCAAAAACTTTTTTACCCGGAGTAGCGCCTTTATTTAGGCTTTCAAATACTAAGCTATAAAATAAAAAAGGCATCCACAAGTAAGAGTACCAGTAACTTTCAGTAATAAAGCTCGATAAAGCCAAAGCTAAAATCAACTGAGCCAACGATATAATCACTATATCAACCAAAAAAGCAAGCAACCTAACAAATGGAGAGGCTAGCTCATATTTGATGGTTACATTTTGAGTAGTTGAAATTTCAATCGATTTCATGAGAATTATTGCTGCAATGTTATACCTTTCGCTCGACTATGAAAGAATCACGTTTCGTTGATCAAAATAATCAAAAGTGGAAGGAGTTTGAATTAGACTTGATTTCGAACACCAAAAACCCTGAGAAAAAAAGTAAGCTTTTTACGCAAATTACTGACGATCTTTCTTTTGCACGTACTTTTTATAAAAACAGATCGGTTAGAGAATATTTGAATGGAGTAGGCCAATTACTTTTTAGTGATTTGAACCTAAATGAGAGATTTACATTTTCTAAATTCATTCACTTTTTTACTGATACTTTTCCGAAAGCAATGTATGCTACAAGAAGAAGCATGCTTATTTCTTTAATTGTATTTACCATTTGTTTTGTAATTGGAGCACTTACCACAAAACTCGACCCCACATTTGCCAATGAGATTTTATCGTCGGGTTATGTAAAAATGACCGAAAAAAATATTGCCAACAACGATCCCATGTACGTGTACAAGGATAGCAGCCCCATGGAAATGTTTGGCCGAATTACAAAAAACAACATGCAGGTGGCCTATATCACCTTCTTGTTCGGCATTTTTTCATCAATAGGTACCTTATTTGTAATTATGTACAATGGTATAATGGTTGGGGTATTTCAGTATTTCTTTATATCAAAAGGATTGTTTTGGACTTCGTTTTTAACCATATGGACCCACGGCACCATTGAAATAAGTTGCATTATAGTAGCAGGTGGTGCGGGCTTACAATTAGGCAAAGGCTTACTTTTTCCGGGTACATACAAAAGGTGGGATGCCTTTAAAATGTCGGGCAAATCGGCACTAATAGTAATTGCAGGAATTACACCATTAATAGTAGTTGCTGGATTTATTGAGAGTTTTCAGACCCGACACACCGATATAAATGATTTTATTAGATTAGGTTTTATTTTATTTTGTTTGGCTTTTGTGCTGTTCTACTTTTTCTGGTACCCGCGTACCAAGTTTGGGCATTTAAAAAATACTTTTCAAGAATTTGAACAAGAACCTATACCTATTTCGCATCTGGAATTTAATTCAACCCAAATTTATGATGTTCCAAATATTTTCTCTTTTACACTAGGTTACACGCTTAAAAACATAAAGCATAGCCTAACATTAATTCTTTTAATAGCCCTTGCAATAAGCTTATTAATATGCCTTGCCCCTATTGATTTACTTTCAAGTTCAAACTCATTACAGTTCGGGTATTTTCAATTAGCTAATTTTTTCGATTATACAAACTACCCTTTAATGTCGTTCCCTATACTTTTATCATTTTGGGCGTTGTTATTTTTTATAAGCAAAAGGTTTGTAAAACAACAAAATGCCGTAAAAAGTAGAAATTTTGTAATGCTTTTAGCTTCTCTTATAATAGCTGTAATAATTATTGGTTTTACATCAATTTCAACATGGTGGAGCACATTAATTATATTTTTTCTGGCACCTTTTTTAATTTTAGTACTAGCAATAAGCAACCTTGATGGCAACGGGATATTGGCTGGTCCAAAGTTAATAATCCCTTACTTACGCTCTAATTTTTGGAAATGGATGGCCATTAACGGGTTGATTTTTGTGTTGGTTTACAGCTTTTTCTTTTTATCGTACAGGCTTTTAATTCCATACGTTACACCAGTTATTAGCATGTTTTTAACTGATAATCTTGAAACTAGTAAACTCATTACGTGGGGTGTCAATATTTTCTTTGTCATTTTACACCCCTTGTTATTCATTTATTTTTACACAGTGTCTATGCACTTTTTGTTTTACTCGTTAAAAGAGAGTAACACCGCCGAAAACCTTTTTGCAAGAATTAATAAACTAATTGTAAAGTAAATGAGAATACTGCTGCTTTACATATTCACTATTTTTTTACCAATTTATGGCTTAGCCAATAAAGCTGAGCTTGACAAAGAGACTTGGCAAAAGCTAATTGAAGATATTGAGTATAAGAAAAAGGATAAGGTTGAAGAATCTGAACCTGAAAAAACAACTGAAAATGAAACCGATGAAGATACCGGAAGTGGGTTTTCGTTAGGTAATGTTCAGCACCTTTTTATGGTTATAGTATTAATTATCCTTTTAGTACTCATTGGTTTTATGATTGCAAATAGTCGTTCAAACCCGTCATTAAAACGCCAAAATATTGAAATTGACAAGCTTGATAAAATTGAGGAACATATACATGATGTTAATTTAGATCAATTGGTAAATCAATTTAAATCTGATAATGATTTTGCAATGGCGCTTAGAATGAGCTTTTTAACCATAATTAAAGCGCTCTCTAATAAGGCATTTATTAAATGGGAGAAGCAAAAAACCAATTGGGAGTACCATTCAGAGTTATCGAATTACGAAATGAAAAGAGATTTTGGCCAAATGATTGTAATTTTTGAAAATATTTGGTATGGCGAAAAAAAAATAACCGAGCAAGAATTCACCCTTTATCAGCAACAGTTCGAATCATTTAAAAGCACTTATGTTGAACTTGAAAAAGCTGCATAATTTTTTTGCAATTATCGGCTTAATTATAGTGGGCTTTGTTAGCTCTTGTGGCGTAGATGATATTTACCATTGGATGGAAACTTACAGTAAAGTGGGCAAAAATCCTTATGATATAAAAGTGTTTTACCAACTACTTAATAATACTGATAATGGGCTTACTGATGTAACAAACAATTTTGTAACAACGGTTGAAAATGCTGAAAAAGCAAATTACATTCAGTTTAAGGATAATATTGAATTAGACTCTGTAAAACTAGCCACTCTTAATGAATTTGTTTACAATGGCAACAATGCCTTTTTTGTTTCAAATGATTTTCCATACCAAGTATTTGACCTAATGTATAGATATTCTCAAGTAGAGTATCAGTTAAACTATGGAGCGGTTGCGCAGGTTAATTTTAAAGGTAGTAGTAAAAAGTACAACTTTGAGTTTGTGTTTGATCACAAGCCAAAA
>JBMYOR010000373.1:0-3709 GCA_049599535.1 Bacteroidia bacterium
GAAGAACAAAACCATTGGTAAACAAAATCAGGAAAAAGAACTCTTATTAAAAGAAATACACCACAGAGTAAAAAACAATTTGCAGGTTGTTTCAAGCCTATTACAATTACAATCTAATAATGTGACTGATGGGGAACGAGCCGCGCTTGAGGAAGGTCAGAGCCGAGTTAGAGCCATGGCACTTATTCACGAAAAGCTGTACCAAACCAAAAACGTATCAGAAATTGATATGAAGGAGTATTGCCAGCATTTGTGTCGCGACATTACCAATGTATTTGGGGGTGTACACATGGTAAAATTCAATATAGAAATTGATAAGGTACTGTTAGATATTGATACCGCTGTGCCTGTTGGTTTAATGATAAACGAATTAGTAACCAATGCTTTTAAATATGCTTTTATAGAGCAAAAAGGGCAAATGAACATTAGTATAAAACAAGAAGAACGCGGCATATATAAAATGATAATTGCCGATAACGGCCCTGGCCTTCCCTCAGAACTAAATTGGCGCAAAAGCAAAGGCCTTGGCTTGCGATTAATTAATATGCTTACCCTACAGTTGTACGGAACGGTCGATTATCAAAAAGGCGATCTATCTACCTTTACCATAATTTTTAAAGACACCCTTGAACGAAAGAAAATTGCATAAACAATTAAATAGAAAGAGCTTTCCATTACTTAAAAGAGTTTCGATCTTCTTGTTTCTGTTAGTAATAAGTTGTAGCCTTTTTGCTAAAAGCAATGATATCGAATCCTTAAGGAATTTGGCAAAAACAGAAAAGAACGATTCCATTGCAATGGAATTAACTTACGCCATTGGGGTGAAACATTTTAGACAGGGAAATGGCGATAGTGCAATAGCTTACATAGCCAAGGCAGCCAACATGGCTAAAACATTGGGTTTTTTCGAAATCGAATTCGACTGGTCTATTTCGCATGCCCAAGCCTATTCTTATATTCCAAATAAACCAAAAGCATTAGAAATAGCAGATAGCGTAATTGCCAGAAGCGCCAGAAAAAAAGACACCCTAAGAATAGCTTGGGCCTTAGTTGCCAAAGGCGATTTTTACCGTCGATTTGGTGATTTTTCTGCTGCTATTTATACCTATGAAGATGCCATTGAAATAGCGAAAACCATCAACTCAAAATTGTGGATTGCCACTGCTTTGAACAACCTAAGTATCATCAATCAAAAACTGGGGAATGAAGAAAAGGCATTGGAGCTATTGCTTCAATCTGTTAAGCTAAGAGAAGAAATTAACGCCAATAGCTTAGGCACTTCTTATGCCAATCTAGCCAACTCCTACAAAAGGCAAGAAATGTTTGCTGAAGCAGTTGAATGGTACAACAAATCGCTTAAGCTGTTAGAAGGGGATGCCTTTGTAAACAACCGAATTGTGTGCCTTCGGAATTTGGGCGATACTTACACCAGAATGGGTAAATATGCCAAGGCCAAAAAGCTCTTGAACGAATCATATCAACTGGCTCTAAAAAAAGACAATGTGCCCGTAGCAAGAGCCATGTATTTTTTGCTTACAAGCACCATGTATCAAAACCAGCAAAAGCACGATTCTGTTATAATACAAGGTTTAAAAGTGGTTGATATTTTGACAGGAAATGTGGAACCTTTTATTCGCAGCAGTGCCCTGCTAAATGTAGCCAATGCCTACTATGCAAAGTCAGGTTTAGAAAAAAATAACAGAACTATTAATCTAAACAAGGCAGCACTCTATGGAGAACAAGCCATTGAAATTGCACAAGAAACAAAGTCATACGAACAAATAAATGCCGTTGCCAAAAGCCTAATGAAAACCTATGGCCTGCTGGGCAATGCTGATAAAACACTCAACTATACAGAGTTGTATGGTGCAAGTCTCGACTCTCTAAATAAGGTAGAGCAAACCAAGAACATAGTTGCCATGCAAACAAAGTTCGAAACGGAGAAAAAGGAATTAGAAATTGAATTGTTGAACAAAGACAATGAGTTGAAAGACGAAAAGTTAAATTCAAGTATTGAAGCCCAAAGCAAGCAAAAGAACTTGATTGTAGTTGTGCTTGTTGGGCTTGTCATTAGTTTGTTTTTAGTGGTTTTGTTAGTACGACAGTCAAGCCGTAGAAGAACAGCCAATGAGGCATTGTCTGACCGAAATAAAACGATTACTAAGCAAGACCAAGAAAAAGAACTCTTGCTTAAAGAAATTCACCATAGAGTTAAAAACAACTTACAGGTGGTTTCTAGTTTGCTGCAATTGCAATCTAATAATGTAAATGAACATGAACGCGCCGCTCTTGAAGAAGGACAAAGCCGAGTTAGAGCCATGGCACTAATTCACGAAAAGCTCTACCAAACCAATAACGTTTCTGAAATTGACATGAAGGAGTATTGCGTACACTTATGTCGTGATATAACCAATGTATTTGGCAATAAGCAAACCGTAAAATTTAATATAGAAATTGAAAACGTGTTGCTTGATATTGACACCGCCGTACCAGTAGGTTTAATGATAAACGAGCTGGTAACCAATGCGTTTAAATATGCGTTTAAAGAGCAAAACGGGCAAATGAATATTCAAATTTGTTTACAAGAGCCCGGCATATATAAAATGATAATTGCCGACACAGGCCCAGGTTTACCACCCGAATTAAATTGGCGAAAAAGCAAGGGGCTTGGCTTACGATTAATAAACTTGCTAACCATGCAGTTATACGGAACGGTTGATTATGATAACAGCGATTTATCAACCTTTACCATTATTTTTAAAGATACCCTTGAACGTAAAAAAGTAGCTTAATGCCTAAAGTAAAAATATTAGTTGTTGAAGACGAAATTGTAATAGCCGCCAACATCTGCGACTCATTAGAAGAGCTAGGCTACGAAGCATTTCAGCCTGCCATAAACTATTCTCAAGCCGTAAAACAGCTTGAGGCTGAAACACCCGATATTGTAATACTCGATATACAATTAGCTGGTTCAAAAGATGGAATAGACTTGGCTTGGCACATCAAAGAAAACTACGATATTCCCTTTATTTTTTTAACATCAAACTCCGACCCCGCAACAGTAGAAAGAGTTAAAAAACTAACGCCACCCGCCTATTTGGTTAAGCCATTTGTAAAGGCTGATTTATATACATCAATTGAGTTGGCTTTGTACAATCATTATGGTAGCAATTTTAGTAAAAAAGAAACTGAGCAAGACGAAATAATGATTGCCGATGGCATATTCGTTAAGCAGAAACAGAGTTTTAGCAAAATACTTTTTGAAGACATTCTATACCTCCGCGCCGAGCATGTATACGTAGAGTTAAACATGGTAAAGGGCAAAAAGCATTTGGTTAGAAACAGTATGAATGCCATTTGTGAAAACCTATCAGACAAGTTCTTTAGAGTGCACAGGCAATATGCAATCAACATGAAATATTTACAAAGAATAGAGAAATTGCACGTTTACGTAGCCAACCAAGAAATCCCAATTGGGCGAAATTACCGCGACCTACTCCTCACAAAAATTAGAGTAGAGTGATGAATTAATAATTGAAAACTAAAAACTAAAAATTCACCTTATCCCCCGTCGTCTGCCATCTCCAAGATGCCTGACGACTGCTACTGCAGAAAATAGCCTACAAAGCCCTGAAGATGTCAAGCATCGGCCAGTCGGCTGATGGCAAACACCAAATCAATAAAACGGTCGCAACCCAAATAACCAGCT
>JBMYOR010000374.1:0-3706 GCA_049599535.1 Bacteroidia bacterium
CTCGCCGTGCAAAGTTTGGCACCGGAGCTAAAACAATGATGTTTTATGAAAACAAAATTACTCTTATTCATTTATCCCCTCGTGGCGTGGTTTAACTTAGAACTTTATGGTATAAACTGTGCACCACAATACACCCTTTCCAATGATATTACGATCAACATTACAGATATTTCAACCTTTACCACTGATATTAGCGATGAAGTCTCGCCGAATACTATTGATATAAAACGTAAAGTCATAGTTCCCGATGGTAAAACCTTAACAATTAAAGGTATCCACGGTTCTAAATTAAACGTGAACTTTACTGTATTTGCTGGTATAATTGTAAAGCCTGGCGGATTACTTATTATTGAATACTGTAACTTAGGTGGAAGTGGAGTTTGTTATCAAATTCCGACAAATACTGATTTTAGTACATGGGACGGAATAATGGTTGAAGGAGACCCAAATGAAGAACATTATAGTTGGTTCGACCTCAACAATGGATGGGATCCTTATGCAGAACCATTTGTTCCTGGCGGCACTTACACATTAAACTCGGCAGGAACAGGTTATGCTCATGGTCGCGCTCAGATTCGCTTTTCTTCATTTTCAGGAATTTGGACTGAAGGCGGTACTAATGAATCTGATGAGCCATCCGAATATTTAAAAGAAAACCACTATGGAAACTATGCTATTAGATCAACTGAAGGTGGTATCTTGAATATTATTGATTGTAATTTCTCCAATGTGAAAACAGCCATTTTAATTGACAACTATACTCAATACCCTACTGGTGATCCTGAATCGTCCTTAATGAATGCCTTTCAAGTTGTAGATTGCCAATTTGATGTTTCATCAAGCCAAAGAGCATCAGGTCCAATAAACGACAAATACCGTTATTGCATTGAACTTTATGAAGTCCAAAAGGTAACAATTGAAGGTTGTGTATTTAATTCAAATGGTTCTGAAACTTGGAATACCTCAATGGGCACAGCCATTTACATGGTAAATTCCAGTTTGCTCATGCATAAAAGTGGAAATTTTAGGAGAGCTCAGGACTTTTCATCTGGAGAGACAGCATTGGGTTGCCCTGAATATGGAAAAGAAATGGATTGGTCAGGCAAAGACACCAACCACGTTTGGCATACTGACTCTTTATTACGGTGTCAGTTCAACAATTTTAATAGAGCAATAGATGCCGTTGGTAACGAAGATCTTATAACGGATCCCTTACACACTTTAGCACTTGATGATGTAGAGTTTTACAATACGTACTTTACAGTTCGGTGTAAGTGGATGGTTGGCGTGACCATTTCAAGGTCTGATTTTAGTTTTGATGAATCTGCTGCAAGTTTTAGCATTTTAGGTGCTGGTGGTCCTGATGAACACAGTTCAGATGCAATAGATAAACTAGATCAGAATGACAAAGTTGATATAACACTTAATACATGTAAAAACTCATTGATTACCGAATGTACCTTTTCTTCAAACTACAATGGTTTAGGTTCACAATCCGGTAAGAACATTTACATTCAACTTTATGACCTTCTGAATGGAAAATTTTCAGAGAAGAATTACGAGCTCATTTACAAAAACACCTTTAACCCAATTAACCATGGAGCGGACATAGGCGTATGGCTTGCTAGAAATACAAGTAACTTAAAAATGGCATATGTTCTTTTCAATTGCAACACTTTTGAACATCTGAATTGCGCAATTTTTATTGGGAAAAAGAGAACTAAATTATGCAATCAATTTCATTACACTGATATTGGCAGCGGTATGGACGCTTCTGCACAAAATACTTTTTCATCTAATGATTGCGATTTCGACGCGTACCAAGATTATGAAGGAGGAATTGCAACTTATTACAGGTTAACGTCAGAGACCTCACCAAATGATTGCGAAGCAGGCGGTACAGGTATGGCGGTAGTGAGTGATGTAGAAACCAATGATACCGACGAGCCAGATTGTAGCTCTTTAACATGCACCAAGTTTCCGATGAAGCTTAGTGTTAACATCAAACATCCTTCATATGCAAGCATTTTTCCAAACCCAAACAATGGAACTTTCACGCTTCAATTTGCAAATCCAATTCAAGATGCTAATGTTTCTATAGTTGACTTAACTGGCAAGGTTGTCTATAAAAAGCAAATTGATGATGAAGTAAAAAGTCTTTTGCTAAACCCAAATCTTTCAAGTGGTTACTACAACATTGTTGTTACAACGTCAAATCAATCATTTATACAAAAACTTGTAATCGAATAAACTTGAAGCAATCATTAACCACATTTGCCGCCATGCTATTTGTGCTTACAGCTCAAGGGCAAAACGCATCACAATGGTTGATAAGAAGTGATATAATACTTGATTTTAGCCAGAGTCCCATAAAAGTTGTATCGGTTCCTGATAGTATAAGCTCTAAGTATAGTCATAGGTATTTCGGCCATATCGAATCTGATATGGCTGGAAACCTACATTCATTCTTTCTTAGATATGCCAGTTCAAGTACAGATTCTATAATTCAATTGAACTCAAGTTTTAAGCATGTGGGTTTATCGGGAACGGAAAAATATCAATGGTTTGGACATCCAAGTTTTAGTTACAGGCCTGTTCGACTCAATTCAATAACTAACAAAAGCATCTTGCTATGTCAGTACATAAATAGTCAAACTGGAATTTATCATCAAGCTTTGTTTAACTATTCAAAACTATCAAATAGCTTTATTGAGCTTATGACACTTCCAAAACTATTCAATCCAGATGCATTAATTTATTATAATGAGAGTCAGTTTTACATTTTAGGTTCTTTGCCAAATGAATCATTTAGAATAAACAGAATCAAAAGTTCAATTGATGGTTCTATAGTTGAACACGATACTGTTAAAATAGATTCAATTGGCTTTAGTTCTTGGTTTATTTCAGGTCATAAATCTCCCGTATTTGTAATTTCCTATTATGAAGAAGAAAGTTCTCAGAATATTGGGACACTCCAATTTAATCATATTGATTCAAATGGAAATTTTCAAATAATTAATGAAGTAAGGGTTGATCGCAATGAACCAAGATGGATAATTCAAGGTATAACCTCAGGTTGTTTTAGCCCAAATGATTCAATCTTTTATTTCTGCCATGAAAGAGACGGAACTAAAGACGGCAAAAGCGCTTCGTCTTTAGGCTACATCAATATCTATACAGGCAAAACATCAGAATTGGTGGTGCTGCCCGATACCAATTTTGACATTAATTCCTTAGCCACAGCACCTAATGGTAAAATATATTTTGAGTACGATTACGATGAACATTGGATGCCGCAAACAGCTATTGGTGTAATAAATTATCCTGACAAGGAAATTGAAAATATTGAAGTGCAATTGGATTTCTTAGTGGATAATGGCAAGTACGACGATTTAGGCCCTTATTTGCCCAATACCATTATTGGTCAAAATTTTGTAAAAATTAAATGCTTACAAAAAAACTGTACTGATTCATTTATTCAATGCTATAATTATTCCGACACCTTATATAAAACATTTACTTGGGATTTAATGGATTTAGACAGCAATGTTATCGCACAAAGCACAAGTAGAAATAACAAATTCCACCCACCTAAAACTGGAACTTATCTAATTCGATTAACCGGAAAAACAAGATTCGGAAGAAATGCTTACCGATGGGAGAAAGTATTTTATAGAAATCCACCAAAAATTAGTCATAATCTTTC
>JBMYOR010000375.1:0-3702 GCA_049599535.1 Bacteroidia bacterium
CACAAATTATTTCGATGGAATCCCGAACAAGTACGGGACACGGTGATTTCCATCGTTTCTGATCAGTAACGAGCGATTTCAATCGCTCGAATTAAGGATTAACTCAGCGAAAAACTCAACTTTTGACTATATGGTACAACGCCCTATAATACTCCAATTAATTTATTATATGTCAATAAAACGAACCTAATTGAACAAGAATGGAAGAAGTATTTTTATTTAGCCCTGTATATAGTACTGAGAATTGAATCGGAATGAACTCTAAAGCTCTAAAAACCTAAATCAGAAGTTGAAAAAAGCCCTTTTTTTCTTTAACTCATGCATAGCATTAAACCCTATAAAACTCGTAAAATGTGGCAGTTTGCTACAAATGGGCACTGGTTTAACTAATCACATTTTAATATGATAAAATGGCTCTCAATAGCCGCGTTAGCTTTTAGTTTAGCTACTAATTGTTTGGCTCAGTTACCTAAAGTTGAAGTAATTGAAACAAAAGAAAAAGTATTTAATGGTACTATTGGTGAGTATCCTGTAACTATTTATTTATGTTTTCATAAGTATTCGAATTATAGCCTAGCCACTTACTCATTAAAAGGTTGGTACTATTACAATAAATTCAAAAAACAAATACCTTTAGTAGGCATTTATAACAACGGCAACTTAACCCTATATAACTTTAACGACACTTCAGCAACTAATAATTTATTAGAATTTAGGAGCAATTTTAACAACTTTATTGACGAAGGAAAACACTACACAAACCTTGAAGGTTTTGATGAGAAATTTGAAATTAGTGCAGATAATGGAATTTGGAGAAAGAAGGATAAAACGTTGAAGGTTTTGATCAACGAAAAAGAAAAAAACATTATAAAAGCTGAATACTTTCTACGGCTAGACTCTAATAGATTAATTGATTTAAAAAACTATGGTATTTATGATTTCTACGAGCAAAAATTTATCTCATCCAATTCAAAGGGTATAGTTTTAGAGTACACTTGTATGTCAAATCCAAATGTAATGGGCCGCTGTGGCGCAGGCGAAGAAAAATATTTGCTGTTTATTCAATTTAACTCTGATGGACTTGTGGCTGATTTTGGGCAGTATTTAATTTCGAGCTGCAACATGAGTATTGAAATTGATAGTGTAGCAGATTTAGAAAATGAAATTCTGCAGTACAAATGCATAAATTATATGAATGAAACTGAGTTTATACTAAACGTTGACAAAACAAACTCAAAGGTTTATAAGCCATAAATAGCCCTCAAGTTTGTAAAGATGTCGCTCGTAAACAATCAAAAAAACGCTTTGCTTTTCTGAAGTGCAATGTGAATCTAATTTTGAATTTTTACAAGCTTGGGCAATATAAAAGGTGCTACTAAACCATTTCAGTTATGGTTAAAGCAACTTATAGTGTGTCAAATTCACACCTATGGGTTAAGGTTTTTCTAAAAGCATCTATTTATCATTCTCAAGTCTATAACAATCGCATTCTTCGCACTCTTCTTTTGTTTCAAAGCCTAATGGTTCGCAACCACTGTAGCTTCTTTTACTGCAATCTCCGGTTTCTTCGTTGTAAATCCAACTTTGCCAAACGGCTTGGCAGGCGGTAGGATTATTTTCAGGAGACTCTTGGCATTGGGCAAACTCTGGAGCGCCGTCGCAATTATCATTTTGGCAAGCATTAAGGCTAACCATACCTATTAACAAACATATTGTTTGTATAAATTTCATAATAGTTGATTTTTGAACACAGATTAAAACGCTGTCATCTTAAATGAAGTTGCATGCAGCACTATTTGACTTTTTCAAGTGTTTTTTCGGCTACAAATCTTCCAATATCATAAAGTTCTTTAGCCTTAAAAAAATCAAATGTATTGGCCGATTTATTAGAAATCCGTAGCACAATATCAGGTTGGTTATACTTTATAGATTGAATGGCATTTGCATTTACCATAACGTTTATGGTATCATTAATCAATTGAAAATAGCCTAACGAATCGTTGCTTTTGCGAGCCGGAAACAAACTGCTCAGCTTTTCGGTAAACTCTTCCATCTTTTTTTGGTAAACGTTTTTTTCAGCTTCTTGCTTAGCTGGCTCGGTTAAGGGCGGTAGCTCATTAGGTATTTCGGCATTTACATTCACTGCCACTAGCAAATCTCCGCTATGTCTTTTAACATGGTCTAGCGGTAAATTATTAAGTATGCCTCCATCTACCAAATGGCCGTTTTCAGTTTTAACAGGCGTAAACACTGTAGGAATCGAAATTGAAGCACGCAAGGCATCAAACAAATTCCCTTCAGAAAAAACCACTTCGTTTTGTAAATCAATATTTGTGGCCACAGCGCAAAAGGGCAGTTTAAGGTTTTCTATTTCGGCATCTTGGGTAAAGTCTTTAATGGTATTAAGAACTTTTTCTCCTTTTACAAAACCTGCTCCACCACCAATTGTAAAATCAACTAACCTAAATACGGCGGCTCTATCGAGCTTAAAAAGCCACTCTTTAAAGGCTTCAATTTTGCCTAGAGCATAAATACCACCTACTACCGCACCCATTGATGTACCTGCTATTGACTTAATGTTGTAACCTTTTTCTTCTAAAACTTCAATTACTCCAATATGAGCAATGCCGCGGGCACCACCACCTGAAAGCACCAATGCAATATCGTTTTTCATAGTTTCAAACTTAGTTAGCCCTTAATCATTTAGTGCAATCAATTGTTATTTGCCATTATATTTTACTTTCCTTTGCTCGATGAAATTTTTACATCTGCTAGCCGTAGTAGCTGCACTATTTTTAGTTTCTTGCTCAGGAAACCAATCGGGCGATACTGTAACCCAAAGCCACGACACCATTACAACTGCCAGTGGTTTAAAATATTACTACTTAACTAAAGGTACAGGCCGTCAAATCGAAGAAAAATCTGAAGTATCTGCTTACCTAGAATTAATGGTAAACGATTCAGTAATCTGGACCACCGCCAACCCTAAAGACTCGTTGTTTGTTTTTTACCCGGGTTATGATCAATTGATAAAAGGGTTTACTGAAGTTTCGCTTTTGCTTAAAGAAGGTGATGAAGTTGTTGCCATTATGCCTGATTCTATTGCATATGGTGACCAAGGCGCTGGCGAATTAATTCCGCCAAATACTACTGTGGTTTATAACCCAATGCGAATTGTAAAAGTTACCGAACCTAAAATACCTTTGTCTGAATCGCTTTACAACAGCTACGGCGAAGGGGGTTTAGAAACTATGATTGAAAATTTTGAAACTGCTACCACAGTTGATACCGCCAAATACATACACGGAGTAAAAGAAATTTTTGTGTTTTGGGAGAAATTATCAATTGAAGAAAGACACGCCGACGCCGCCTTAGTGGCCTCTTATTTTGGCGAAAGACAAAACGAAGTAAGATTAAAATACAGTGCTGTATTATCTTACGAAAGCATGGGTGATTTTGAAAAAGCTAAAGAAGCACTTTTAGTAATAAATGAAGAAATGCCTAATGTACCATTGGTGCAACAAAAGCTAATGGAGCTTGAAGAAAAAATGGCTGGCGGCAGTGCCGAAGCCCCTGCAGAATAGATTATTATCAACTTAAAAATATAGCGAACCGCAATTCAAAATTGAATTGCGGTTTTTTTTTATATGATTCCCCGCAATCATACCACAACCAAACAAATAGATCTGTGCGTATTTGTTT
>JBMYOR010000376.1:0-3696 GCA_049599535.1 Bacteroidia bacterium
GCAACTTTTGGAAACATTTGGGATATTGAGTACAGCATCACTGATAGCAATACCATGTATGTAGGCACTAGCGGCAAAGGGCTATACAGAACTACCGATGGCGCCAAATCTTTTGAACGGGTAATAAATAGCGGAGCCGTTACAGATGTTGAAGTTTTTCCTAATGGATCGGTATTGGTAGCCATTACCAATTCAGGTATTTTCAGATCGGCCAATGGCGCAGCAGGTTCATTTACCAAAATTACTAAGGGCACGCCTTCAGGTGGCTTTAATAGGTTAGAACTAGCAAAGTGCGATTCGTTTCCCAATGTTGTTTATGCCAATTTTACCTTAAATGTAGATGGTGTAAATGGCCGAAACATAGGCATTTGGAAAAGCAGTACAGGTGGTAAAACTTGGTATCAGGTAAGCGAACCTTTGCGTAGCCCATCAGATATTTTTGCGCAGCCGTGGTTCTCTTTGGCCCTGGGAGTTGACCCCCTCGATTCGCAAAAAATTGTAACCGGTTGCCGAGATATGGTTTTTTCGAAAAACGGCGGAAAAACTTGGTCGCAAGCCAAAAACGGACATGCCGACCACATGGTATATACCTTTAGCCACGATAGACCCGGTTATTTTTATTGCGGAAACGATGGCGGTATTTACGAGCACAATTGGGAGACTATAAACAGAATTGTAGTTAATAAAAACAACGATTATAATGTAACCCAATACTACGCAGGCACCTTTACGCCAGATTCTACGGGCAACATGGCGGGCTCACAAGACAATGGCACCAACTACAGCGAAAACGGTATGGAAAGCTACAAAGAAGATGCCCTTGGGGGCGATGGGGCTTTTTGCCACATACATCAAGAAAATCCCGAAGCGGCCTACATGTCGTCTCAAAACGGACACATTCAAAAAACACAAAACCTATCGATGTTTAATATGACATCATCATCGGTAATGATGGATATGGACGCCAATGCAGACGGCGAAATTGATGATGGTGCCTGGTTTATAAACCCTTTTGAAATGAATTACAAAAACAGCGACATGTTGTTTTTTCCAACACGCAAAAGGCTTTGGTTTAGTTTTGATGGAGCTAGCAGTTGGTACCCAATTACCAATCAAATTGTGAATTTATATGCCGTAGGTATTCCTAATAATCAAGAGCCCTACCGCGTATACACAGGCGGCGATAATTTACAGCTTTACCGAATTGATGATTTATATTTAGCTGAAGCTGGTAACGAAGTATCTATTAGAAAAAATTTACCGCAGGGCTTAAACTCTGGTTTTATTTCAAATATTACGGTACACCCAAGGCGCGATGATATTATTTATATTTCGCTTAGTAATTATAGCAATAAATCAAGGCTTTGGCGTATTGAAGATGCCGATACCGATAACCCCAAATGGATAGATATAGGCAGCAATTTACCAACGCAATTGCCTGTAAACTGGATGGTGGCAGATCCGTACCGCCCAGATTCGTTTTTTGTGGCAGGCACCGATTTTGGCCTATACACCACAGCAAATGCAGGTAAAACTTGGATAAAAGATGAGCGCCTGCCCAACGTAATGGTGCAAAATTTAAGGCTTAGGTTTAGCGATCGAAAGCTATTTATTTTTACCTATGGTAGAGGTGTTTATACCGCCAACCTAACGCCAATGGAAGATCCATTTATTAGTATTAACGAAACTCAGCCAGCCCAATTAAGCACTTACCCCAACCCTGCCACAGATTTTATTAATATAAAAATTGAAGGCGATTTTTATTATGAAATATACAATCCCAAAGGCCAAACCGTATTAAAAGGCCAAAATACTAATAAAATTGATATAAGCTCATTACCAAAAGGAAACTATAGTATTAAAGCAACAACAAGCAAACAAATACTTAAATCGCAAATTATAGTGAATTGAGTGGCTCAAGGCTACATAGTTGGTTTAATGGCTATCGCTATGGCTTTAACGGTAAAGAACAGGACCCCGAGTGGAATGGCGGTGGTAATATGTACGACTACGGTTTTAGAATCTATGATCCGAGGATTGCCAAATTTTTGAGTGTTGATCCGTTGTTTAAGTCTTTCCCTTGGTATACTCCTTATCAGTTTGCTGGGAATAAACCTATTTGGGCGATTGACTTGGATGGCTTGGAAGAAATGATTCGAAATGCACCAGAAGAGTTGACCGTTGAGCAATGGGAATTGTTCAGGTGGGATAAGGATTTTGTTGCATTCGTTCAGTTTGAAGGTAGGTTTGGACTTGGAATAACAGGGGGATTTGCTTTAGGTGTTGCTTTTTCTACAGAAAGGGAAGCTGCACTTTACTATAATTTAGGAGGTGGCTTTGGTCTTATCGAAGCAGCTGTGCTAAGTTTTTCTGCAGGGGCAGCAACTTCCGATAATATTGGAGAATTTGAGGGAGATGGTGCTAATGTTGGAGTTCTAGCAACTGCTGGGATGGTAGAAGGTTTTAATGGGTCACTTGAAGTTAACATTTTACCTTTGACCAATCAGGAAAGAGATATTGATTCGGATTTAAATATAGGGCTGACAGTTGGTTTGCCAGGAACTCCAGTTGTCGGAGAGGGATATGGTGTTTACGCAGATGTGTACTCTCATACTGGAATTTTGGCATATTATGATTTTAATGACCTTTTGAATATGTCAGAAGATTACATTGCTCTTGCTGAATACTTTTTTGATGATGATCAGATGGAAGAATTTTATAAAAAACAAGATTTATTTGAGGAGTTCCTTATTGAATTTCAGAGTTTGGGTGATAAGACTGCAGGGGAAACAATTGAATACGTTTTGAATAAATTTAACCTTAATGGTTCATTTGATAACATAATTGAACAGGTTACCGATGTCGAATTTGGACCACAACCCAAAAAAACGTCGGACATGTGTTGGGTTTGTGGTCTGCAAAATGAATAATTTTTTAAAGAATTAAATGCTAATAATAATACTTACATTGCCTTTTTATATCTACACGATGAGTAAGTATATAAATTCAACAACTCGAGCACGGGAACTTGGTTTATTAAAAAGAAATAAAAAGTACCCGTGGGGACTTACTAAAAAAAAGCTTAATGAATTTATTAATGTTTCAGACCCGAAGATTAGTAATGAATTTAAATTATTTAGAAATTATTTAATTTTAAATCGCCTACTATTAATTCTCTGGTTTGTTGTCTTCGTTATTTACACCATTTTTTGACCCCTTGATGGCGCGAGCAAGTAAACCGCTGGCCCCCCCTGCTAGTCCGAGCAACTAACCCGCTGGCGCGACGCTTGTAGCTCGTGCCTACACAATACAAGAAAGCTAAACTGTTTTATAAGCCTGCCTAGTTTTGTTATCTCTAACAAACGCATCAAGGAGTTTAAACACGGTTTGTTGTTCATCGTTGGGCAGCTTTTGCAGTTCAAGTACACGGTTTAGGGTATCAATATCTACATCAGTATCAGTATTGCCCACAAGGTAATCAAGAGAAACCTTCAATAGCTCGGCCAATTTTGCAGCAGCTTCAATAGAAGGTTTTGCTTCGTCGCGCCCCCCACTTGGCGCTCGGCTATTGCCGATGTGCCTAATACGCTCAAAAGCACACAGCAGATAAACTAAGAAGCATAAACCTTGCGATTTTTGATCTCACTGGTTAGGGCATCCTTAGCAAATGAAAACGAAGTTGACCCAGATTCCACT